>JAZNHM010000191.1:0-6411 GCA_045576955.1 Acutalibacteraceae bacterium
GGAAATCGGCGGCGTCAAGGTTGCTTTTATGCCCGGTGAAATCGTTCAGGACCTTATCTGTGGCGGTAATTCACTCACAGCTGACGGTTCATTCACATTCACAGATTTCGGACACAAGTCAATCTACGAACTCTTTGGTGATGACACAATCTGCTTCGGTCTTATGAACGACGCTATCGGTTATGTTGTTCCCGATAATGACTATTCAATGTCACTCCTTGGCGACCATTACCAGGAAATGATTTCACTCGGTAAATACGCAGGCTCAACAATCATGAAGGGCTTTGCTGAAATTGCTGAAGAAGTCAAATAATCAATTCTATAATGCTCTCCCGACTGTTTCGGAAACGGAACAGTCGGGAATTTTGATGCACGAAAGGATATTCTCATCGTGAAATTAACTTTCAGAAAAGGGCTGTCACACGGGATCCCGATTGCACTCGGATATTTTTCCGTTTCATTCGGATTCGGAATTATGGCTGTCAAATCAGGACTTTCTGCTATTAATACCATTTTTATTTCATTGACCAACTTAACCTCGGCAGGTCAGGCAGCAGGTGTTGAAATAATTGCCGCAGGCGGAGCAATCATCGAAATGGTTGCAACGCAGTTTGTCATTAATCTGCGCTACTCTCTTATGGGACTTTCGCTTTCTCAAAAACTCGACAAATCATTTACCACAATTCACCGAATGATTGCTGCTTTTGGTATTACGGATGAAATTTTTGCCGTTGCATCGTCTCAAAAAGAAAAACTTGTTCCAAACTATATGTACGGTCTGATTTCGATTTCGGCATTAGGCTGGACAGGCGGAACTGCCGCAGGAGCAATCGCAGGTAATATTCTTCCAGCAACAGTTACTGCTGCAATGGGCATTCTTCTTTACGGAATGTTTATTGCGATAATTGTCCCCGCCGCAAGAAACAGCAGAAAAGATTTAATTGTTATTTGTTTTGCCGCAGCGTTCAGTATGTTTTTCAAATATCTTCTCCCCGGAGTTTCATTCGGTTTTGCAATAATAATCAGTTCAGTCGCCGCATCGGTAATCGGTGCCGTTCTATTCCCGATTGAACTTGCTGAAACGGAGGAAGAAAAACAATGACGATGCTTGTTTATATTGCTGTAATGGCAGGTGTAACATATCTTATAAGAATGATACCGTTCACACTTTTCAGAAGAAAAATAAAATCAAGATTTATTCAGAGTGTTCTCTACTATATTCCGTACGCCGTTCTCAGTGCGATGACTTTTCCGTCAATATTCTACTCAACGGATAATACAGTAACAGCAATAATCGGTACAATCATTGCCATTGTTCTCGCTTATTTCAGACTGCCTCTTACAGTTGTTGCGCTTGCGGCTTGTATTTCCGCACTTGTTTCAGGAATTTTTATATAAAGAAAGCTCGGTTTCGTAATGAAACCGAGCTTTTTATATGTATTAATCATTTTCTCTGAGCCAGGCAATTGTGTCTCTGAGAGAATCATCGAGAGACATAGGATAATAATCAAGCTCATTCTGTGCTTTTTCATAAGAGAAATTACAATTTTCACATATTTTACGAATGGCATATTCATTAACCACAGGAGGAAGATTGGCTGCCTTAAAAATCTTTTCAAAAACAGGAATAATAGTATCAACATATTTTTTCTTGATAACGACTTTAGGATGTTTTTTTCCGCACACGCGGGCAAGCGCACCCATAAATTCATCAAGTGTATATGCCTTACCGCAAAGGAAATAACACTCACCGTTTCTTCCCTTTTCTGCTGCAGCAACCATTCCCTTTGCAACATCTCTTACATCAACGAAATTATAACCGCCAAAATCAAAAGTAAGCGAAAAAAAGCCTCTTGAAAAAAGATTGATAACTGTTACCATACTTGATGTTCGGTTATTATCATAAGGACCAATGCAAGCACTGGGATGAACGGCACAAATTTTTAAATTATTATCTGCACTGTCAATTACATACTGAGTTGCCGTTGCTTTTGATTTCGCATATGCCCCCTCAAGAATATCAGGCTCAAAATGAGAAACCTCACGGATAACTTCCATTTCATCATCAACGTGAATTGCATCGACAGAAGAAACATAAATAAGTGTTTTAACGCCTGCTTTTTTACAAGCTGCAACAACATTCTTGGTGCCTTCAACATTGACATTCCAGACCTGCTTGTCTTTTGTACCGCTGATATCAACAACACCGGCAACGTGATAAACCGTTTCGGCACCTTCGAATGCTTTTTCGAGGATTTCGATATCACAGACGTCGCCCATTATTTTCTCACAGTCAATATTATCAAAAACGGGACTGTCCGAGCGAAGAAGAAGACGCATTTTTTCTCCTCTTGCGGCAAGCTCCTTGACAAGAGCATAACCGACATAACCTTTACCGCCGGTGATAACATTAATACCGTTGCCCATAATATCCCTCGTTTCTCAGTATTAAAGTTGAACAAAAACCGCAATTTTTGTCATTTTCTATATATTACCATATTACATTAAACAAATCAACAAAATTTGCAACATTTCACTAAACAAATTATATAAAATGTTTAAAATTTTATATTTTATTTATCAAATATTTTATTGACAACAGAAAATGTTTATTGTAAAATACATTAGATATAAAAATGCTTCGAAAAGAAACAGTAAGCATTCACGGAATTTCAGAGAAAGAGCGGTTGGTGAAAGCTCTTATTTCCGGATTGCCGAACCCGTCTTTGAGCTGCTGCCGAAATAAGGTATGCCGGATTTCCCCGTTAAAGGAATAAGAGAGCAGATTATCAATCTGAACTCGGGTGGTACCGCAGACTATTTTGTTTGTCCCGAGCCATAAGGCTCAGGGGCATTTTTTATTGGAGGTAAAAAGAAATGAAAATTGACAAACTTGCAGGCGAACGATTTAAGGAGAAACCCTCTGATTGCGTCATAGACAGCCATGCTTTAATGCTCAGAGGCGGCTATATGAAGGGTGTAGCCAACGGAATTTATTCATCATTTATGCCCCTCAGAAGAATCACAAGAAAAATCGAAAACATTATCCGTGAAGAAATGGATGCAATCGAAGGTCAGGAAGTTCAGTTCCCCGTTGTTATGCCCGCATCACTCTGGTCAGAATCTGGCAGATATGAAAGCATCGGCAGCGAGCTTATGCGTTTCAAGGACAGAAACGATGCTCCCATGGTTCTCGGTATGACTCACGAAGAAGCTGCTGTTCAGCTTGTCAGAGAATATGCAAACAGCTACACCAAATATCCCTTTATGATTTATCAGGTTCAGACCAAATTCCGTGACGAAGCACGCCCCAGAGGCGGTCTTATCCGTGTTCGTGAATTTACAATGAAGGATGCTTATTCATTCCACACATCACAGGAAGACCTCGAAAGATATTATGACATCTGCTACAAGGCATATGAGCGCATTTTTGCAAGAGCGGGCATTCCCGAAGTTATCACCGTCGCTTCCGACTCGGGTATGATGGGCGGCAGCATTTCTCACGAATACATGCTTCTCTCCCCCATTGGCGAAGACTCAATTGCCGTATGCTCCGAATGCGATTACAGAGCGAATATGGAAGCTGCAGAAAGCATTATCGAAAACAAAATCGAAGGTGAATCAGCAGAGCTCGAGCTTGTTTACACCCCTGATATTCACACTATCGAAGACATCTGTAATTTCCTTAAAACGCCTCTTGAAGAATCCTGCAAAGCTGTTGTATATCAGAAGAATATGACAGACGAATACGTTGTTATCTTTGTCAGAGGCGACCTTGACATCAACGAAACAAAACTCACAAACTATCTCGGCGAAGCTGTACATCCCGCTGTAATCACAGACGATTGCGGTCTTTTCGCAGGTTTCATCGGTCCTTACAATCTTGACAGAGAAAAGTTTACAGTTCTTTTCGACAAGTCACTTGAAAACACACATAATCTCTCATGCGGTGCAAATCAGGCAGACCACCATTATAAGGGACTCAAAATCAGCAGAGATATCGGCAATGTTGAATATATTGACCTTGCAAAAATCAAGGAAGGCGGCATCTGCCCCAAGTGCGGAAAGCCTGCAATTAATATTTCAAGAGGTATCGAAGTCGGTAATATCTTCCAGCTCGGAACAAAATACACAAAATCAATGGGTATGCAGTATCTTGACAGCGAAGGTAACCTTCAGTATCCCATTATGGGTTGCTACGGTATCGGTGTTGGCAGACTTGCTGCATCAGTCTGTGAAGCACATCATGATGAATACGGTCCCATCTGGCCGATGTCAATTGCTCCCTGGCACGTTCAGGTTTGCTGCCTGAGAGCTGACGACGATGAATGCAGAGGCGTTTCTGATGACATTTATCAGAAAATGCTCGATGAAAGAATGGAAGTAATCTACGACGACAGAAACATCAGACCCGGTGCAATGTTCTCAGATGCTGACCTTCTCGGTGTTCCCGTAAGAGTAATTGTCAGCCCCAGAAACCTTAAAGAAGGCGTATGCGAAATTGTAACAAGAGACAAAGAAATCAGCCTTAAGGTTGAACTTGATAAAGTTATTGAAACCGTTAAAGGCATTATTGACGAAAGACTTAAAGCAAACAAATAAACAATTATTAAGGCACCGAATTTTCGGTGCCTATTTTTTGTTGAATATAAATTAAAAAAAACTGATTTTTCATCAATTCTGCAACTAAATTTCCATTGAAATAATATATATTATAATGTAAAATTAATTAAAAACATAATCAAAGGATATAATATGGTTTTTTCTGAATCTGTTTTTATGTTTATGTTTCTGCCTGTTACGCTACTGATTTACTATGCAGTTCCGTTCAGGTTTAAAAATGCTGTCCTTTTTTTCTCCGGATTACTCTTTTATTCATGGGGAGAACCCATTTATGTACTGATTATGATTCTGTCAACACTCATTGACTATCTTGCAGGAAGAACGATGAGCAAGTTTGATAATAACAACAAAATCCGCAAAATTGCTTTGATTATTTCTGTTGTAATGAATCTTTCATTACTTGGTATATTCAAATACAGCGGATTTTTCATCGAATCATTGAACTCAGCATTCGGATTATCACTTTATAATCCCCATCTCCCTCTTCCTATCGGGATCAGCTTTTTTACGTTCCAGTCAATGTCATACACAATCGACCTTTACAGAAGAAACATCAAAGTTCAAAAAGATTTTATAAAATTTGCAGCTTTTGTAACGATGTTTCCGCAGATTGTTGCAGGACCGATTGTCCTTTATGAGGATGTAGCAAAAGAGCTTGAAGAAAGAAAAATCGATTTTGAAGCACTCAGCAACGGTATCTCTGTTTTCATCTGCGGTCTTTGTAAAAAAGTTCTCATTGCAAACTCTGTCGGTGAGCTTTGGACACACGTTAAGAATTCAGACTATTCAACTCTTCCCGCAGCTACAGCGTGGCTCGGAATAATCGCATTCACTCTTCAGATTTATTTTGATTTTTCGGGATACAGCGATATGGCAATCGGTCTGGGTAAAATGCTCGGATTTAATTTCCCCAAGAACTTTGATTACCCTTACACCTCAAAAACAGTCAGCGAATTCTGGCGTAGATGGCATATGACGCTCGGCGGTTGGTTCAAAAGCTATGTATATTTTCCGCTTGGCGGCAGTAAAAACGGAAAAGCCAAGACAATCCGTAATCTTTTAATCGTGTGGTTTCTGACAGGTATGTGGCACGGGGCAAGCTGGAATTTCATCATCTGGGGTGTTTATTACGGATTAATTCTCATTCTCGAAAAGTTTGTTTTTTCATCTGTTATAAAGAAGCTTCCTGCTTCAATAACAAGAATTTACACACTGCTTGCGGTTGTTATAGGCTGGGTTATATTTGAAATATATTCCCCCTCTGACACATTGAATTTTGTCGGCACATTATTCGGAATGTCAGGTGAAATCTCCGATACATTTACATTAAATATTATTCATAACTACTCAATTATTCTAATTGTTGCCGCAATAACAGCAACAGGTATTCCGCTTAAGCTGTGGAAAAAAATCACAGCCAATAAAAAGGTCGATTTTCTATACATTGCAGGTGAAATTGCTGGTATGGCAGCATGCATCGCATATCTTGTTGATGCATCTTATAATCCCTTCCTTTATTTCAATTTTTAGGAGAAAACAATGAAAACCAAAGTTCTCAGAGTTATCCTCTTTTTCTTGATAATAATTTTAATCCCGACTTTCACTCTTCTCGGTGAGAAAGAAACGGTCAGCTACAACGAAAACAAAACTCTTGCAGAATTTCCTAAACTTACTGTTGAAAGTTGGAAAAACCGTTCATTTATGACGGGAATGTCTGATTATTTTTCCGATCACTTTGTTTTAAGAGAAGAGTTCATAAAAATTAAAAACAGCATTGAAAAAACAATT
>JAZNHM010000192.1:0-2888 GCA_045576955.1 Acutalibacteraceae bacterium
GATGCTCAAAAAGGTTGTTCAGTCCGGCGAACTCGGTCAGATTTATTACATCCAGACCGGCGGCGGCAGAAGAAGAGGCATCCCCACTCCCTTCGGCACTTCCTTCATCGAAAAGGAAACTGCAGGTATCGGCGCTCTCGGCGATATCGGCTGCTACTCACTCGATATGGTTCTCAACTCAATCGGTTATCCCAAGCCCCTCACCGTTTCGGGTTACAAGTCAGACTTCTTCGGCAAGAGCCCCGACTACGAACACCACGACGTTTTCGGTGTTGACGACTTTGCTGCCGGTTTTATCCGTCTTGAAGGCGGCATCATCCTCGACTTCAGAATTGCATGGGCAATGAACCTCGACACACCGGGTGACACCATTATTATGGGTACAAAGGGTTCGGTAAGAGTTCCCTCAACAGAATGCTGGAACGGCAGCATCGGCGGTCCCCTTGTTATCTACCACGAAATCGCAGGCGAGCAGATCGAAACACACATTCCCATGAAGCACAACGATGTTGACTGCTTCGACATCAAGATCCGCTCCTTCATCGACGCAGTTAAGGAAGGCGGCGAGCCTCCCGTTCCCTCAAGCCAGATTCTTTACAACCAGGCTATCATCGACGGCATTTCCCGTTCAGCAGAGCTTGGCAGAGAAATCGAGCTTGAAATCCCTGAAATCTGATTGTAAATATTTACAGAGCCGTCCGAGCAATCGGGCGGCTCTTGATTTTTTGCCGTTTTTGTGCTATTATTATAATGTAATAATACTCGCACAAGGAGGATTTAATATGTGGCCCAACTGTGACTGCAATTTTTTTATAAAGCTTTTCAGCGCAATCGTTCTTTCGTTTGCTGTTGTTGTTAACGGCTTCGGAAATCTCATCGGCGTAGGCGACTTAATCGAAACAACGGTTCATTCCTGTCTAGTTACGGAAGAATCAACAACCGTTACGGAAACAGTAACAACAAGCATTTTCATTCCTTCAACCGATGTCACAACAAAGAAAGAAACAACAACCGAATCCACAACCGTAACAACCACCGCAACAACTACTACCACTACAACAAAACCGACCACAACAACCACAACCAAACCTTTAACGACCGTAACAACCAATCCGATCGTCACTACTCCCGATGAAAATACGCTTGCTGCTCTTTACGGAAGCAATTTCAACTATACCTTCACTGAAATTGAAACCGTCGCAGACGGCGGCTACGTTGCCTGCGGCACAAAAAACAACGGTTTGTTCACAACCTCATTCCTTGTTAAATACGATAAGAATGCCAAGGTTGTTTGGGAAAAGGAAATCACTGCAGGCTCCGATTTTGTTAACTTCAATGACCTTGCAGTTCTCGGAAACGGTAACATCGTCGTTGCGGGGCACCACACAATCCAGACCGAAACCGAAGCCAAAGGCAGAGCCGAAGCCTTCGTCTATATATTCTCTCATGAAGACGGTGCTCAGCTCAGCTTTAAAACATTTGGCGATAAAGGCGAAGACATCTTCTTCTCCGTTGCACCAACGGAAAACAACGGCTTTATTGTCTGCGGTAAGAGCGACTCAACACAGGGCGATTTTCTTGCAGATGCAAACGGCAGCGCAATAATCGTCAATTTTGATTCGGAATGCAATCCCATATGGAAAAAATATCTCAAGGGTTCAAAGAGCGCTTCGGCAGAAAATATCGTGACCGATAAATACGGCAATATTTTCGTTGCCGTTCTCACATCTTCAACCGACGGCGACTTTGCTTCGTTTGAAAATCTCAAGGGAGGCTATATCGATTCCGTTATCATAAAATATGATAAGAACGGCAATTTTCTCTGGAATTATGTTGTTGCAACCTCGGGCAGAGACAACTTCACCGCAATCGTTCCCGACGGCACCGGCGGATGCGTTATCGGCGGATATTATGAACTCATCAACGCAATCACAACCGACGGCACTCTTGCGGGGCTTCACAATTGCGGCGGCATTGATGCGGTTGTTATCAGTGTAACCTCCTCCGGTGCGGCAAGCTGGACAAAATCCGTTGCAGGCTTCTGCGATGACTATATCACCGATATCTCAAAATCCTCAAAGGGATATGTTGTTTCGGGTTATTCAAATTCAAACAACAGAGATTTCGCATCAATCGGCAACCTTGGTGAACACGACGGTTTCGTCTGTGTTATCAGTACAACCGGAAAGCAAACCGCAATTTATTCTCAGGCAGGCTCTCTCGATGACGGCGCACTCTGCGTTGCCGCACGAACAAACAATTCAAGATTTATGGTTGCGGGCAGAACAAAATCATCCGACGGCAACTTCGGCGCAAACACCAATGACAGCAAGTATTACACGGGATATGTTGCTCCGTATATTATAAAGTAAAATAATAAGACCGCAGTACAAATCACTGCGGTCTTTGTTTTATCCCAAATCGGGTTCATCATCAAGCAGACATACGGGATTTTCAAATCCTTCAAGTTCAAGCACAACAATTTCGTTTTTGCCTTCTCTGAGGAAGGGTGCGGGAATATATGCAGACCTCTGAGGTCCGACCTCCCAATGCCTTGAAAGAACTCTGTTGTTAACAATTATAATGCCCTTTTTGAATGAGGGAAGTTTTATAAATGTATCGTTGCATTCGTCAATATCAAACTCTGCCCTGAGGAAAACGGGAGTGCCGTCAAAAGCAGCAACGCCTTCCTTGAAGTCAACACCCGAAATATCGGTGAGCGGAAGCGGATAGTTCTTCCAATGATAAACAAAGTTGTTACCGAAGCCTATGCCCTGAGTTATGCCCTTTGCATCCTTGAGCTTTGCGCCGTAGTTGACTCTGCCCATATTTTCAACAAGCACTGCAAGCTCTGCGCCCTCTGCCTCAACACTCATTTCGTGCTGAGG
>JAZNHM010000193.1:0-9288 GCA_045576955.1 Acutalibacteraceae bacterium
GTTGTGGGCGACAGCCTTTCCTAGGGCGAATTCGAAAGTATAGATAAAAACGGCAACAAAGGATACCACGATTATTTCGAACACTCGTGGGGTCAGTATCTCGCCCGTATGTGCGGAAGTGAATGCGTAAACCTCTCAAGAGGCGGAATGACCGCCAAGGAATACTGCGAAAGCTTTGCTGACAATATGAGATTCTGGAGTCCGTCGCTTGCCTGCCAATGCTATATCATCGCACTCGGAGTCAACGATATCCACAATATGGGTCAGGAAATCGGCTCCGTTGCAGATATAAAAGACGATTATACCCAAAACAGAAAAACTTTTGTGGGATATTATGCTCAGATTATTCAGAGACTCAAAAGAATCCAGCCGAGAGCAAAATTTTTCCTTGTAACAATGCCGAAAGAAGAAAGCAGACACATTCAGGAATTATCGCAGGCACACAGAAAAACCCTTTATGAAATCGCAGGATATTTTGATAACACCTATGTGCTTGACCTCTACGAAAATGCTCCTGTTTACAGCGATGAATTCAAAGAAAAATTCTTTATGGGCGGTCATATGAATCCGATGGGATATGTTTTCACCGCACATATGATTGCTTCCTATATTGACTACATCATCCGCCACAATATGGACGATTTCAAAGAAGTAGGATTTATCGGCACGGACTTGGAATATAACGGATAATACAAATAACAAAAGCACCCTTGCGAGGGTGCTTTTTCACATTTATTTTCTTACCGTTGTTCCGTTTTCAAATGTAACAACATAATCACCTGATTCGGTATCTGTTCTGACGGGATAATCCGTTGAAATAATGTTTGCGCCGCTTGCAAATGCATCTTCACAGTTTTTTTCGGTTATCTTACCGAATTCATCCGAGCGTGTGCGAACCATAATTTTCTTTTCGTCAATAACCTCTTCCTTGATTTCAAGAAGCTCATCGGGTTCGTTACAAAGGATGAACGATGTGCAGTCACGGTCGATATCCTTTTCCCTGAGCATCGGGAACATTGCCTGGGTTTTTATTGATTCATCAACAGCTATATATTTCTTTGTAACGCTGCCTTCGTGAAGAAGAACAACAACCTTTCCAAGCATATCTTTGACTTTGCACCAATCATCTGCAGCACGCATTTCACCGAACGACTCATAATCTCTGAGCATATCCGCAGGCGTGAAAAGCTTTTCGCCGAGCCCCTCTCTGAGCACCTCATCAAGAGCAAGAGCATAGTCGAGATTGAAATATCTCATATCCTCAAGAGGAAGGAAAGCTTTTTTCGGCTCAATGATTATCGTTATGGGAAGATGGCCGGGGTTATTATCAGACCACATTGAAAATTCCTTGAGCATCAGTGAAAAATCGTAGCATGAGGTTGACATTTCAAAATAGGGGCTGTGCATACATGTGAACGAAATATCACCGTCACGATCAAACGTTTCAATATCGATTTCAAAGCTTCTCAATCCGCAATTCAACTGCTGAGTAAGAGTTTCACTCTCGAAATCAATGGCAGAATCATCGTAAATTCCGAATGTAAGGTCCGAAAGACTGCCATAGAGTTTCTTTGTTTCATTGATAGCGGTGGTCTGATAGCTGTTATGTGTTGCAAGAAAGCTCATTTCATTAAATTTTATGCCTTCTTCAAGCTCGGCATCAAGGTCACCGTCGAAAATCAAGCTTTCGTCAACGGGTGCAATCTCCCCATTTGCGTAAGCTTGCTCAAGTTCACCGATGCGTTTCACCTGCATCGCAATATCCTCTTCAAGTCTGTCAAGGCTTGCGGGAAATACCGAAACAAAGGCAATCACGACTGAGAAAATCGCAATGAGAAATCGGATAACACGGTTTAAAACTTCTGAAATCATTTTTCTCTCTCCATATTTTATTTTTACAGCTTCTCGGCATATGCAAGTGCTTCATCGATGTTGGGCAGGAAGTTTTCCTCACCGAGTTCATCATAGAAGCCTGATTTTTTCATAACCGAAAGAGGCTGTTCGTTTGTGTGTGAAAGAATAAGTGTAAGATTGTTTTTCTTGCAATCGTTATAGATTGCATAGAGTGATTCCATCGCCGTTGCATCGAGTGACGGAACATTCCTCATTCTGAGGATAACGATTTTTACACCGTCTTTAACGGGAATAGAGCTGAACTTTTCACTCGATGCAAAGAACATCGGGCCTTCAAATTCAACAACCTCGGTGTGGTCGGGAATAACCTTCATTCTTTCACTGTCTGCTGAAATATCTTCGCCGTGTGAGGTCCATGTTCTGACCCTTGCAACGTCTGCCATTCTCTTCATAAAGAGCACAACCGCAATCAGCATACCAACCTCAATTGCAACAACGAGGTCGAAAACGACAGTCAGCACAAATGTAACAACAAGAACAAGTATATCGCTCTTAGGAGCGGTTTTACAAATTTTTACGAACTTACGCCATTCGCACATATTATAAGCAACCATAAAGAGGATTGCGGCGATAACGGGCATAGGAATCCAGGCGGCATACGGCATAAGAACAACAAGGATAAGAAGCAATACTGCAGCGTGAACGATACCCGAAACCGGTGAGCGTCCGCCGTTTTTGACATTTGCGGCTGTTCTTGCAATTGCACCCGTTGCAGGGATACCGCCGAAAAGACCCGAACAGATATTACCGACACCCTGGGCAATAAGCTCGGTGTTGGAGTTATGCTTGTCGTTTATCATTCCGTCCGAAACAACACAAGAAAGAAGCGATTCAATACCTGCAAGAATCGCAATTGTAAATGCGCTGGGAAGAAGCTGTTTTATCGTGTTGAAATTGAATGCGGGAAGTGAGAATGAAGGCAGGTCACGCGAGATTGTGTAAAGATCGCCGACTGTGTTTACTTCCATATCGAATGCCTTTACTATCACAACTCCCACAACAACGGCAATAAGCGAACCGGGAATTTTTTTGCTGATTTTGGGCCAGATAATAAGAATAGCCATTGCAACCGCACCAACAACAAGCGCCTGCCAGTTGAAAGTTGTGATTGACTTTGCAACAGCTTCAAGCTTTTCAACGGTTTCAACTGCGTGAGTACCCTCGGGGAATGTGAGACCGAGGAAATCTTTTATCTGACCGATAACTATCGTCAGAGCAATACCCGAGGTAAAGCCCGTTGTTATCGTTGCTGGGATATATTTGATGAGCGAACCGAATTTAAAGATACCCATTATAATAAGTATAAGACCCGCCATGATGGTTGCAATAACGAGTCCGCTTGTGCCGAACTGAGCAACAATACCCGCAACAATCGTTGCAAATGCCGCTGTCGGACCCGAAATATTGACGTTGCTGCCGCCGAGGAAAGCAATAACAAAACCTGCGATAATTGCGGTGTAAAGACCTTTTTCGGGCGAAACACCCGACGCTATTGCAAGCGCAATTGAAAGCGGAAGAGCAATAATTGCAACGATGAGACCCGCAATCAGGTCGTTTGCGAATTTTTTGCCGTTGTAAGCCTTGATTGACGAAAACAGCTTCGGCTGAAATATATTCATAACAAAACCTCTTAAAATAAAAATAATCCGACAAAACAATTGCTTTGTCGGATTTTTATTATACGCTTTTTCCTTTGATTTACAAGGGATTTCGCCAAGTTTTTCCGATGTTTGAACAATTTCGGAAGATGTCACAATCAAGGCGGATTTTCATTGCAGTTTAGTGGGCAGTTTTATACCGTTAACAGTCACATCTGCTCGAGTATATAATTTTTCACATCCTCGAGTTTGCTCTTTTTCCACTCGCCCGTTTCCGCTTTTTCGGCAAGCGGAACAAGAATGAAGAAATCAAGCGTTTCGCCCGGCACTCTGCCCGTTCTGAGCGGCTCAGCAAAATGCTCCGCCCATTCCCCTTCGGTTGCATCCTTGAAGCGTGCGGGGTTGAGATATGTCATCTGTCGCTTTGTTGCGGCAATGTGCATCTTTGCCGAAAGCGGTGAAAGAAGATTGAATTCATCCTCCTGCACATCCACAAAAATTCTCGGCAGTTCCGCTTTCACAACGTGTTCCTCACCTCTGATAATTTCAAGACCCATCGGTTCCCACGAAAATTCGGTTTCGGTGAAATTCAGCTTCACAAGCAGACCGAGTTCCGTATTGAACTGCGAACGCTGATAGTCTGTATCAAAAATGAAGTTGCCAAGTGAATAGAAAATTATTTTATCCCCTACCGCTTCATAATTCATCGGCACGTGGGGGTGATGACCAATAACAACATCCGCACCCATTTCGAGATACAGACGGTATCTCTCCCTTGTGTAGGGTGACGGAAGCGGAGTGAACTCCTCTCCCGCATGAGCAACGACTATGCACCATCGGCAGGTCTTTTTTATCTCATTAATTGTGTTCTGAATTTCGTCAAGGTCACTCCAGCTGTAGCAGCCCGCTTTGTTCTCATCGGCCTTTCTGCATGCGCGCTGATATCCGACTCCGAACATACCGATTCCGCCCGCTTCGTCAAGAATAACAGGTTTTCTCGCCTCGTGAATATCCATGCCTGCACCAATGGTCCGAACATTGTTTTCTTTTGCAATTTCAAGGGTTGTTCGGATGCCGTATTCACCTGCATCCATTATATGGTTATTGCAGATATTCCAGATATCGGCATGCATTTTATTGAGAACCTTAACCGCTTCGGGGTCGATTGTATGGAGAAGCTGCGCAGCACCGTCTTTGGTTGTGTTCTGTTCAACAGGCGCAACAGGCCCCTCAACATTTGCAATAACATGGTCGGCGGAATGAAGAAAATCAAGAATTTCATCCGAGATAAGCTCATCATCATTCCACTTGCCGTACATATATCTGTCAAAACCGATATCACCGGTAAAAACCAGAGTTGATTTATTATTCATATTATTTTCCTTTCAACATTAAATGTTAAGGACGAAATATATAATAATCAGAATTTACATCCAACTGTTAATACGATTTATTAAACTATTCAATTTAAGTTCTTTTTTATGGTCAGATTCCTGCCAATAAACAAACTCGTACACCATTGCGTTTAACGGGCTCTTAAAATTTACGGTTTGTGTCTTTGTAAGACTCGAAAGATAATCGGTAACGCTTTTGTTGTTTAACCTCTTGAAAAAGCCACGCATAAATGATTTTGATGCATTGTTTTCAAAAGAAACAACTATCAAGTCTTTCAATAAACAAAGATATAATCTGTAAATTCTATTGTCAGATACGCCTTCATAATCATCATTCGCAAAATCCGAAAAATTCATAAACAAACTGTCAGTCAGTTGCTCGTTTTCGGGGAACTCCTTGTTAAGTTCAATTTTTACACTTTCCAGATATGATAAACAATCGGATTTCAAACTCATTGAAATTCCCCCTTTAACACAGATAATAAAAAAGAAAGAATATTGAATAAAGAATAATACAAACAGCGCCAAAACACATATTTTTATTATTTCATATTTATTCTCTATTCTTTCTTCTATTAGCCTCTGAATGAGGCGCTGTCTGGCCCGCCCGAAGGGATTCGAACCCCCGTTCTTCAGAATCGGAATCTGCTGCGTTATCCTGCTGCGCCACGGGCGGAAATATTTTTTTGCAAGGGTCGATGCTGATATCGGCCCTTGCATTTTTTTATTTAATCTTTTCAATAACTTCGCCCGAAGTGGGTTTGATATTATCGATGAATTCCTGAACGGCTTCTGCCGAAGGCATAGCTGCCGAGCAGCTGTGCGCCGAAACGAGCATTGATGCAGATGCGGTTGCAAATTCAAGTGCATCGGGAATGCTCTTGCCGTTAAGGAGAGAATAGATGAACGCCGAAGCATAGCCGTCGCCGCCGCCGAAGCCTTTAAGCATCTTTACGGGGAAGGGCTTTACTTTGTAAGCCGAGCCGTCGTTAAGATAAGCAACGGAGCCTTCTTTGCCTTGTTTGATAATAACAATCTTGTTGACGTATGAGAACCAGCGGGCTGCAGATTCTTCGTCGCTTGCACATACGCCTTCAACAGCTTCTGTGAGGTCGAATTCTTCTCTCGAACCGAGAACGATATCGCTGTTCTTTGCGGCGATTGAATAATAGAGCGAAATTTCGTCTTTGTTTTTCCAGGTGTAGCTTCTGTAGTCAATATCAAAAATAACAACAACGCCGTTTTTCTTTGCAAGGAAAAGAGTTTTGAGAGCCGCCTCTCTCGAAGGACTTGCGCAGAGTGCAGTACCCGAAATAACAACAGCCTTTGCGCTCTTGATATATTCTTCGTCAACATCGTCAAAGCAAACCTGAAGGTCCGCAACACCTTCGCGGTACATAAGAATACTGCTCTGGGTGGGGCTGAGGATTTCTGTAAATGTAAGGCCAAGATTCTCGCCGTTTTCGCATCTGAAAACGTGTGAAATATCGATGCCGTCGTTCTTGAAATAATTTTCAACATAATCGCCGAACTGGTCATCAGATACCCTTGCGATAAAACCGCACTTTGCGCCAAGTCTTGCAAGACCGACAGCAATATTTGCGGGTGAGCCGCCGACATACTTATTGAAATTACTACTTTCCGAAAGCGGCATATTCATATCGGTGGGGTTAAAGTCGATTGCAATTCGACCAATAGGGATTACATCAAGAGGTTTTGATTTGTCAAATTCAATGTAGCTCATTTTTATTCTTCCTTTCTTTATGCTTTATTTGAACATCCGAATATTTCTATATGCTTCATTGCGTTTTTATATGCACCATCAACCTCTGCCGTCTGCAAATCATAATAGTCCTTGATTTCTGCGTTTTCATACGCAGCTCTTACGCTCTGCTCAACCGAGTCGAAAGTTGCGGTTGCAATATTTATTTTATTTATTCCGAGTGAAATGCACTTTCTGAAATCATCGGGCAGAATTCCCGTGCCGCCGTGAAGAACAAGCGGTGCACCGACAAGCGATGCCGTTTGTTCAAGAATATCAAATCGAAGCTTGGGAGTCTGTTTATAATTTCCGTGCGCATTGCCGATTGCAACAGCAAGTGCATCAACATTTGTTTTCTCATAAAATTCAAGTGCCTGAGCGGGAGCTGTGCAGTTGATTGCGATATCCTCGCTTCCGTCCTCACTTCCGCCGACACAGCCGATTTCACCTTCGCAATCCGCTTTGTATTCAGCTGCAAGTTTTTTGACTTCTGCGGTCTGACTTACATTTTCTTCAAACGGAAGATGAGAGCCGTCAAACATAACGCTCGTGAAGCCGATTTCAAGCGCCTGCTTTATTTTTTCGGTTGTTTTACCGTGGTCAAAATGAACAGCAACGGGCACCGAAGCATTCATTGCCGCGGCAACCATAAGAGGTCCGATAATTTCGAGCGGCGAATGGTTGAGCCTTACCTCAGCAATCTGAAGAATTGCAGGGCTTTTGGTTTCTTCAACCGCTTTCAGCACTCCGAGAACCATTTCCATATTTGCAACGCTGAAGCTTCCGACAGCGTATCCGCCCTCTCTTGCTTTTGAAAGAAGGGTTGACATGTTAACGATGGGCATATCTATTTTCTCCCTTCATATAAATCATTGCGCACACTGCGCTGGTCAGAGGCAGAGTGAGAAGCATACCCATACTGCCTGCAAGTGCCTGAAGAATTTCGGCAACTATCATTTCTTTATTGACAACCTGCTCAATGCCTGCATTATAGGCAACAAGCAGAAGTACACTCGTCAGCGAGCTTCCGATATAAGCAAGAACAAGGGTGTTTGCCATTGTTCCCATCATATCTCTGCCGATGGTGAAGCCCGATTTCATAAGCTCTTTCGGTGCAATATCAGGGGATTTCATTTTCAGCTCATAAAGAGATGACGAAATGGACATTGAAACGTCCATAACAGCACCGACCGCACCGACGATTATCATTGCGAAAATAATTGCTTTGAGATTTATGGGGTTGTCGGGATAAAGCTGGATGAGATAGACTGACTCCTCCTCCAGCAGACCTGTCATATTGAGAAGTTTATCCATAATAAGCACAATCAGACCCGAACAAAGCACACCGCATACGCATCCGATGCCTGCACACAAAGCCTTGACATTAAAGCCACTGATTATGCAGAGAGTCATCACCGTTATGAACACACAAACAGCGATTGACCAAAAATAAATGTTATGTCCGTTAAGAATAGCGGGAATAAGAACGACGAAAACGGAAAGACAAGTAAATCCGAGTGAAACAATCGTTTTCAAGCCCTGCATTCTTGAAAATACAATTACAAGAATACAGAAAATCACGAGCAACCACAAAAGCGGAGTTATACGCACAAAATCGCCGAAATAATATTGCATTTCGCCGTCCTGCGTATAGCCTTCAACAAGGATAGTGTCGCCCTGCTCAACCTGCTTGGGGCTGAATGCATAGGTTTTGTCAATCTCCTGCACAACGTCTAAGGTCTTTCCTCTGAGCGATGTGTTGAGTGCCTGAGCTCTGAAGCTGACCGTCACAAATTCATTTTCACCGCTTACATTCTGAACGTTGACGTCGGTAACACGGATAACCCTGCACTTTATCGTTTCGCCTTCCATAGTGCCTTTGAAAATCGTTCCGTCACCGACTATGCCAAGGTAGGCAAGAAAAATAAGCAACGCCGAAACAAAAACGGCAATTATCTGATAAACAGACTGCTTATTTTTCATTGTGCCACCTCTTTTTTGAAATTATTTTAATCAGATTTCACTTTGATACCTTTGCTTTTCTCGCTTCGATTTCAGCAACCATCTGAGCCTGCTTCTTTTCTGTTATTGTGTAGAAGAACATAGGAACTGCGCAAGCGAACATACTTACAACACCCGAGATGATGAGAACATCCCAGAGAGCGTCGGGATTTGCAACTTCATATGTTCTTGCGTTGATGCCTGCGATGCTCATTGAGAGAACGCCGATGAATGCACCGACAGCCATACCGATTTTGTTGATAAGAGTCTGCATAGCGAAGCATATGCCTTCGCCTCTTTCGCCTGTTTTCCACTCGAGGTAGTCAACAGTGTCGCCGATCATAGCATAGGTGATGATATTGTTAACGCCCTGAGGAATACCGAGAAGAACAAGACCGATAGCACAGATAACCATCTTCCAGGGTGCATCATATCCTACGAAGTACATAATTGCCATTACAACACCGCCGAAAAGGTGAACTGCAATATATGACCATTTCTTTGTGAATTTCTTTGACATCCAGGGAACAAGGATTGATGCAACAAGACCACCGGGAACAACAAGAAGAGTGATAATGCCGTAAAGACCTTCGTTCTGAAGGATATACTTTGCGAAGTA
>JAZNHM010000194.1:0-17987 GCA_045576955.1 Acutalibacteraceae bacterium
CAAGAAGACTGTCATACATTCCTGTTATTACACCTGAAAAACAGGCAGCAGGTAGTGTTACATTCGATGATACAACAACCATGGCAGCAGCTATGGATTCAGGTGTTATCGATTACTTCGTATCAGAAGATCTTGAACACACATTTAAGATCGGTGAACCCTCAAGTGAACCTGATGCACCCACAGAGTACACTGTAACATTCTATGTAGACGGCGAAATTTACGGCGAAGTTAAGTCATATATTGAAGGCGAAACAATCGATGCTCCCGAAATACCTGTGAAGGAAGGCTATACATTCAACTTCTGGGCAGATGCTGACGGTAATGAAGTGACCTTCCCCGTTGTTGTCGCTGACAGTGTAATCAGCCTTTATGCAGAGTGGTCTGTTAACAAATACAAAGTTTCATTCGATAATGACGGCGAAGTAACAGAAGGTGAATTTGATTTCGGTACAATAATCAAATTCCCCGAACCTGCAGTAAAGAAGGGTCACACATTCATCGGCTGGTTCGATGAAAATGGCAGTGAGTTTACAGCAGATTCAACAGTTCCCGTTGACGGTGTTGAGCTTACAGCAAAGTATGAAAAGAACACCTACAACGCAATCTTTGATGCCGGTGTTGGTGCATGGGCAGACGGTGAAAAGACAAAGATTGTTCCCACGGTATACGGAGAGCAAATTGCTGCTCCTGCAGATCCTGTAAAAGAAGGTTATAAATTCGTTACATGGAGCGAAACGGTCGGCGTAATGGGCGATTCGGATATTACCTTTACCGCTGTATTCTCAATTCAGTCATATGATGTAACATGGAACTTTGATAACGGCGAAGATGCAAAGGTTGATAACGTGGAATATAATATGCCCGTTTCTGCCCCTGCAGACCCCATTAAGGAAGGCTATACATTTGCAGGTTGGGATAAGGATATTCCCAATTCTATGCCCGCAGAAGCTCTTACTTTCACAGCGTTATGGACAATTAACGAATATACTGTAACATGGAACAACGATGGCAAAACAACAACTCAAACCGTTAAATACGGCGAAGAAGTAAACGGCGAAGAACTTTCTGCTATCGGCCGCAACTTCCTTGGCTGGGCTCTTGAAGGTTCAACAGAAGTTGTTGAATTCCCCATCACAATGGGCACAGAAAACATTACGCTCAATGCTGTTTGGGAAGATATCACATATACAGTTACATGGAATGTTGACGGCGAAACAACAGTTGATCAATATCTTTACAATGAAACAATCGTTACTCCCGTAGCTCCCATTAAGGAAGGCTACACATTCACAGGCTGGACTCCTGAAGTTCCCGATACAATGCCTGCTGAAAATCTCGAATTTATTGCAACATTCGAAATCAACAGCTACGAAGTAACCTGGAATTTCGAAAATGGTGATGAGGCTCAGGTTGATACTGTTGTGTTCGGTGATGAAATCACAGAGCCTGCAGAACCTGTTAAGACAGGATATGTATTTGACGGTTGGACTCCTGAGGTTCCTGCAGCAATGCCTGCAGAATCACTTGAGTTTACAGCAGTTTGGGTTAAGGATACGTTTGATGCAATTTTTGATGCTAACGGAGGTCAGTTTGCTGACGGTTCAGACAAGGCAATCGTTTCAACAGAGTTTGAAGCAGCTGTTGTTGCTCCTGAAGCTCCTGTTAAGTCAGGTTATGCATTTGTTGCATGGACACCCGAACTTACAGATTCAATGCCCGCAGAGGAAGTAACTTACACTGCAATCTGGGCAGAGGGCGAAGGCACTCCTTACGCAGTTGAAACCTATACAATGGACGTAAACGGTGAATACGGTGAAGCAGAAATTGCTTATTATGCAACCGAGAATGCAACCGCAACAATCGCTCCCGAAGCAGCTGAAGGTTTTGCAGTTGCAGAAGACAGCGTTCTTGAGGCAGAGGTTGCTGCTGACGGTTCAACTGTTCTTAAGGTTTACTTCGAAAGAAATACTTACACATTCACATTCAATGCTGACGGCGGTAATTTCAATGGTGAAGAAACCGTAACAGTTGAAGCTCTTTACGGTGTAGCTGTTTCAGCTCCCGAAGCACCCGTTAAGGATGAATATAATTTCGTAGGCTGGGATGCTGAAGTTCCCGAAACAATGCCTGCAGAAAATCTTACATTCACTGCTGAATGGGAGCTTGCACATACTCATACACCCATTCTTGTAACTGAAGAAGCTACTTGTACAGAAGATGGCAAGAAGTATAATAAGTGTACAGGATGCGGCGAGGTTATCGGCGAAGTTGAAATAATTGCTGCCAAGGGTCACGTTGCAGGCGATTGGGAAATTGTTACCGAAGCTACTGAAGAGGCAGAAGGTTTTGCAGTCAAGAAGTGTACTGTATGCGGTGAAGAGGTTGAAACAGCTGTTATCGCAAAGCTTCCTGCTCCTTCAATCGAAATTACTGACGAAAACGGCGCCAAGCTTGATGCAGACTTTGAAGTAACTTACGGCGAGTCTGTAACTCTTACCGTTTCGGATGAAAATCTTCCCGAGGGCGCAACAGTTAAGTGGATTGTTGAAGGTGAAGGCGTTGAAACTTCAGTTTCAGAAGACGGTCTTTCAATCACTGTAACTTCCGTTGAAAGCGGAAATGTTAAGATTAAGGCAGTGGTTGTTAATACAGACGGCGAACCCATTCTTGATGAATCAGGTCGTGAAAACTCATTTGAAATCAGCTTCAAGTCTGATGCTTGCTTCTTCCAGAAGCTTGTTCACTTCTTCAGAAGCATCTTCAATCTCAGTTTTTTCAAAAGTATTTTTGACCTTATTTTCTAATAATTAAATAATTTTCCGGGGTATGCAAGCATACCCCGGATTTTTTCTGTTTCTGCAATACTTGACGGTTTGAAGTGTATAATGTATAATAAATCGCAACACACTTCGTGCTTTTTGTGAAGGAGGAAAATAAAATGAAGAAGATAATCGCATTTGTTTTATCGGTGCTGATGGCTTTGTCTGCACTTTTCTCAATGGGTGTTTCGGTCTTTGCAGAAACAGCAGAGGGTTACACAATCACTTTGTATGAAGACAGTTCAAAAGAAAATTCACTTTATACAAAGAATGGTTTGAAGAAGGGCGACACTGTATCGATTACTTTTGAACCCACCAAAGAAGGTCATTCATTTGTTTCGTGGATTGACGATGCCACCAAGGAAAGGGTAAATTTTGACGGTGATTATATCATAGTCGGCGAATCAAGTGCGGAATATTATGCTGAATGGAGTGTAAACAGCTATAAGCTTGTTTACAGAGGCTACGGCGAGGTGGTTGAAGAATATGATGTTCTTTACGGAACTACCGCAAACGAAATGCCTGTTCCCGAAACTAAGCCTGAAAGATATGGCTATGAGTTTATTGGATGGAATGTACTTCCCGAAACAATGCCTGCAAGCAAAACAACAATAGAAGCTGTGTGGAGAGATACTGATCTTGAAGCTTATTTCTATGCTGATTATGGCGATAATACCGCATTCAGAACGGTTCATTATCTTTATGGCGAACCGATTCTTGAACCCGATGCGATTCCTGAAAAAACAGGATATACTTTTTCAGGATGGTCGACAGACGGAGAGACGATTTTAGGTGAAGCTAACTTTGGCACAATGGGCAACGAAGATGCTTGCTTTTATGCCGTATGGGAAGCAAACAAATATAATGCAACATTTTCGGCAAACGGTGGAACTTTTTCAGATGGCTCGGATTCCAAAGTTGTTTCCGTTGAATATAATTCGCAAATTGTGTTTGATGAAATTCCTGTAAGAAACAACTATGTTTTTAACGGATGGACACCTGTTGTCGGCAAGATGGATAATGTCAACGGACTTTCTTTCACCGCAAACTGGATTTCTGTTGATGATATATATTATACCGTCAATGTTTATACAATGGGAACGGACGGCGAATATACATTGTCAACTCAGAAATATAACGGCGCCGTAGGTGCAACGGTAACCGCTGAATATACTGTAAACAATGGCTTTGAATTGAACGAAGAAAAGAGCAATACTTCGGGTGTTGTAACGATTGACAGTTCTCTTGTTCTTAATGTTTATATCGATAGGGTGCGTTATGAATTTTGTCTGATTTTCGGCGATCTTAAAAAGATGGAAACATATTTTTACGGCGAAACGATTGTTGCGCCCGAAACACCTGTAAAAGAAGGCTATACTTTCCTGAGATGGGAGCCTTCTGTTCCTTCAACAATGCCTGCGGAGGATTATACCGTAACAGCGATTTGGAAGAAGAATGATGCTCCTCATACTCACGTCGGAAAAGAAGTTACGGTTGAACCTACCTGCACGGTTAACGGTAAAAAATACACCGTATGCAAAGATTGCGGCGTGACAATCGGAAATGAAACCGTTATTCCTGCAAGTGGACACAACAGCACTGATTGGCTTGTTATTCTTGACCCCACTGAGGATAACGTCGGCCAAAAAATCAAAAAGTGTGTTGTTTGCGGAGTAACAACCGAAGAGTCAGTGATTCCCAGTCTTTCGGGTTCGCTGATAAACAAACGTGTTAAAATTGTCAACAATCCCGGAACAGCGACACTTGAATACGGAGAAACTCTTCGTATTTATGTTGATGTCAAGGATATGCCTGAAGGCTGCAAAACAGAGTGGAGCATCTCAGGTGAAGGTGCTCAGATAACAAGAACAGAAAGAAACTACTGTGAAGTTAAGGCAACAGCGACCGGCACGGTAATGCTGACGGTAACTGTTGTTGATTCGAACGGTAATCCCGTAAGTGATGATTCGGGTGTGAAGTTATCCGATAGTCAGTATATCAACGTTAAAGCGGGCATAATTCAGAAAATAATTGCGTTTTTCAGAAAGCTTTTTGGTTTAGACAGAATTCTCGCTCAGTCAATTAAATATTTATAATATAAAAATCCCCGGACACGGGGATTTTTTGTTTGACACCGCAGTAATTAGTGATATAATATTTCTTGAAAAAAAGGGGGGAGTTGAATGGGGAAAAGATATTCTCTTGATATGACCAACGGACCGTTTCTGAAAAAGATACTTGTTTTTTCAGTTCCGCTTATGCTGACAGGTCTACTTCAGCTTGCTTATAATACTGCAGACGTTGTTGTTGTCGGCAGGTTTGTGGGCAAAGAGGCTCTTGCCGCCGTCGGCTCAACGGGTTCACTTGTTAATTTGTTTCTTAATGTTTTTCTCGGTTTATCGATGGGCTCAGGTGTAACGGTTGCGCGTCACATAGGTGAGAGGGATGACAGAAAAATTCACGACTGCGTTCACACAGCGATGCTTTTAAGCGTGGTTTGCGGACTTTTGGTCGGTATTCTCGGTTTTTTTGCATCTTCCGGAATGCTCAGGCTTATGAATGCGCCGGATGATGTTATTGAACTTGCATCGCTCTATCTTAAAATTTATTTTCTTGGCTCGCCGGGTCTTCTCGCATATAATTTTGGCGCAGCAATAGTGCGTTCCACAGGCGATACAAAGCGCCCGCTTTATATTCTGACTTTTTCGGGGCTGATTAATGTTATTCTTAATCTTGTGTTGATTATTGTATTTAAGTTCGGAGTCAGTGGTGTTGCGATTGCAACGATTGTTTCTCAGTATGTTTCGGCCTTGCTTATTATTCTTTACCTTCTGAAAATACCGAATGCCTGTAAGCTTATGCCGTCCAAACTTAAATTCGATAAAACGGAACTTAAAAGCATTCTTCGACTCGGTCTTCCGGCGGGAATACAGAATTCATTGTTTTCTGTTTCCAATGTTGTTATTCAGTCAACTGTCAACTCCTTTGGCTCGGTTGCGATGGCGGGAATTGCTGCAGGCTCAAACTATGATTCGTATGTTTATACCTGCACCAACGCAATTGCTCAAACGACTATGACTTTTTCTTCGCAGAATATGGGTGCAAAGAAGTATTCAAACATTGGAAGAGTTTACCGCCACTGTCTTGTTCTCACAACGGTTATCGGTGTTGTAATGGGACTTGTCGGTTGTGCTTTCGGCGATAGAATTGTCGGTTTGTTTTCGGATGATGCCGATGTTATTGCAATCGGTGCAGACAGAATGATTCAGATTATGCCGTTTTATTTCTTCTGCTCGCTGATGGATGTTGCGGCAAGTCAGATAAGAGGAATGGGCAAATCTTTCGAGCCGATGATAGTTTCGCTTCTCGGTGCCTGCGGTATAAGAATTTTATGGATTTATTTTATTCTACCTCTTAACAGAACACTTACGTTTTTATACTGGGCATATCCTGTTTCTTGGGCATTAACGTTCTTTGTTCAGTTTGCAATGTATTTCATATTAAAAAACAAAATGAAACGGCAGGGACTTTTTAGTGATGAAGTTTGCGCTGTTAAATAAAAGGAGAAAAAAATATGATAACAATAATTAAAAATTTTGTTGCGGTTATTATGGCTTTTCTTAATATTTTTGCTTCACCGTTTATGGGTGATTTTACTGCCGAAACAAAGCCTCTGGATGTATCGTACTGCAAGCTTAATATGGCAGTTATTTCCGATATACATATGACAGATGAGCTTTATCGTTCGTTAACCCTTGAATTCGGACTTGATGATATGGAAAAGTCCGCTTATGCTTATGATGCACTTGTAGCAACGGGTGACCTTACCGACGGCGGTGAAAAGCAGGAATGGGAAACTCTTGCGGCAACATTTGCAAAATATAATCCTGCAAAAAATATAATTCTCGCTCAGGGGAATCACGATACCTGGACAGAGGATGACGGCTATGCACTTGCAAAGGATTATTATATCAGCTATACAAAAGAGATTACCGGCAGAGAAATTGAACATGAATATTTTACCGAGAAGATTAACGGTTACACTTTCATCGTGCTTGCAAGCGAAACCGACAGAACTTCAATGTATATGAGCGATGAACAGCTTGCTTGGCTTGAAGTTGAAATG
Source organism: Acutalibacteraceae bacterium (assembly GCA_045576955.1). GTDB lineage: Bacteria > Bacillota > Clostridia > Oscillospirales > Acutalibacteraceae > CAG-177. The sequence goes on from JAZNHM010000194.1 coordinate 6,949, forward strand.
GAAAAAGCGTCAAAAGACGACCTGCCTATTTTTGTTGTGTGCCATTGGCCCATCAATCAGTCGCACGGTCTCCCCGAAAGCTGGGGTGATTCAGAACCCGAACCCGATGACGGCGGTATCGGCGACCAGTCTGCTCAGGTTGAAGCTATTCTCAAAAAGTATGATAACGTTATTATGCTTACCGGACATATCCATAACGGCTTTGTAAAAGAAGGTCAGGAGAGCATTTACGGCTATAACAGCGTTGAATCCGACGGTTCATTCCACAGTGTGAATCTTTCTCAGTTTATGTATCCTACAATGCGAGGACGCGTAGCAAACGGTACGGGATTTGTTATTGAGGTTTATGATGACAGAGTTGAAATCAGACCCAGAAGCTTCACTGCAGGTGTTTGGTATACTGATTATAATGTTACAATTCCTTTGGTTTAAAAAATAAGGGAGTGCATCCGATTGCACTCCCGCTTTTTATATGTTAGAATATTTTCAAAGGAGGAGAACTCGATGAAAAAAGTTATTTCTGTTTTACTTGTTGCTGCGGTGGCTGTTTGCGTTTGTTTTTTGATTGATAAGGATGAAACCGAAACAGTTATTCCTGTTTACGGTAACGGTAAAGCAATTATTGAATCTGTAGAAGCTGACATGGATTATGCAATAAAAAACGCTGAAATGTCTTCCTCAAACATCAATGCAGGAAAAGTTCTGCAAGGATTGGGTTATGTTGTTGTAACTGATTATATCAATTCCGATGGCACTGCTGATGTTTCCGATGCAATTCAGAGCATAATTGACGGTAATCCGAATAAGACAATTTATTTTCCTGATGGAATATATATGATTGAAAAACCTTTATGTACTCCCGCGAATCCAATGAAAAGTGTTGATCTTCAGCTCTCAAATTATGCTGTAATACGTGCTTCGAAAAACTGGCAGGGCGGTGCACTTATAAGACTCGGAGGTAAGGATGCGGCAAATGATACCCATACCCCGGGAAGTAATTATTCTTTGACGGGTGGAGTCCTTGACGGAAGCGGTGTTGCTGACGGTATAAGCATTGACAGCGGCAGAGAAACAGCTGTAAGAAATGTTTCGATAAAAAATACTGTTGTCGGAATAAACGTTGCATACGGTGCAAACAGTGGCTCTTCTGATGCTGATATAAGCGATGTTAATATTATTGGTACTGGAACGACGGATTCTGTCGGAATTTATGTTGAAGGCTTTGATAACACTTTCACAAATATCAGAATCGGCAATGTTTTTACAGGTGTACATCTTAAGTCATCATCAAACTCGTTAAGAAATATTCACCCGCTTTATTATTCGGATTATTCAGATTATGAAAACAGTTGCGGTTTTCTTGATGAGGGCGGCAGTAATATTTATGATTTCTGTTACAGTGATCAGTTCTGCATTGGTTTCAGAACGGTTAACGGAGTTTCAAGCATTTTTGATAATTGTTTCTGTTTTTGGTATACATCTGCCGGCGGCAGAGAAATTGCCTTTAAATCAGACGGAAAATTCAACTCGGTTGCAACAAACTTCCGTGCAGGTTTCAGAGGTGATACGGTAAATTCAATACTTGTTGCTGATGAAAAGGGCGGAAGCGGAGTGTTTGATAATCTTCTTGTTAACAATAATGATGTTTCGGATAAAACTCATAAAAAATATACCGAGGGTTCGTTTTATTGTTTTCTTAAAAATTTGTTTATATAAAAAAATCCCCTGCCGATTCTGACGGCAGGGGATTAATTTTACTATGCGAAAATATTATTGATAAATCTTGTTATTGCTTCAAAAACAATGTTGAGTGAAAGTCTGGGTATTTCCGAGAAACCGTTTGAGCCGTAGTTGTCGTAAAGCCAAGCTGAAAGTTTCTCAAAGAATGTGAGATCAGTGACTTTTTCAGCTTCTGTTGCACCGATTTTGACGAGAATATCTGTAAGTCTGTTTTCAGCCTTTTCAAAATCGCCTGCGGCACAAACTGTTGTTGCGAGCAGATTTTCGCCCTGTGCAACAGCAGCTTCAAACTCTGCTTTATCTTCTGCAGAAAGTTTGGAGGCATCAACTTCTTCTGCAGTTTTAAGGAGAGCCGAAAGATTTCTTATATCTCTGCCGATGTTGAACTGCGGGAATTTGGGTGATGAGTAAACATCCTTGATGTCATCGTGAGCGATGAGTTCCATTGCTATCTTAAGAATAACGTCATTGTGCTGAGTGAGGTCGTGTCTCTGTCCGTCAAAATAGAAAGTTGTGTCGGGGAGGAGACCTGCTGATGCATCAACCACTCTGTCAGGTGAAATGTGATTATGATCGGGATTTGAGCAATAGGTGTTTTTCTGAACATAATCAGAGGGGAGTGTTTCGCCGACATTTGCTGCATATGCACCCATCGATGTTGAGTCAAGATGGATGATGTAGTCTGCATTCTGAGTGTTCCAGCTTTCGCCGACGTTAATCATATTGAAATCGTACTGAGCAACATTGAATACCTGAACACCCTTTGCGAGGAGCTTCTGTATGTTAGCATCAGAATGAAGCTGAGCCTGATAATATTTATAGGTCTGTTCCTTGATGCTTGCCATTTCGGGAGCGGACAGATATTTCTGAGCCGCTGAGAGGTAATCGCCTGAGGGACAGAGAGCCCACATGCTTGTGCTCATTATCATAATATCTTCAACAAGAGTTTTGACACCTTTGTTAAGAGCTTTTGCAAGAACTTCATCAGGGAAAATTCTGAGAAGAACTTCAATCATTCTTGAAGTACCCTTGTCAAGCAGTCCGCTGTTTTCAAGGAATCCGTGATATAGATAATCCGGGTCAAGGAATGTGATTCTGCCGTTGAATACGTCGCCGATGATTGTTGAACCGTCAAGAGCGGGAACAATATAAAGAACTTTATGGATTACATCCATAATATCGGGGTGGTATTCAAATATTGCGTTTGCGAATGTTCCGCCCTGGCTGATGGGAACAAGGTTTATCTTGCTGTGACCTGTCTGCTCCATAACCATATGAATATAATCATAAAGCTCTTTGGTAACATCGATATGGTTGGCGAATGAGTTGTATGTGAAATAATAGAGATGGTCACGGGGAAGGTCTGTGGGATAGAGGTGGAAAGGAATGTGGGAGTTAATAAGATCCTGCTCTTCCTTGGTGCATTCCGAATAGGGTTTGTAATATCTTTCAAGCTTGACATTGCCGATGTTCTGAGCGTTATAGTCGCTTTTATTGATGCCGAAGCTGTCATCAATAATATTTGCAAGGGCATCCGAGAGACCGAAATCACTCTGAGTTGCAAGTGAAAGAATTGCGGGCATGAGAGCTTCTTTGATTACGTTACCGATCTGGATATATGCGGGAAATGCGGAGATCCTTTTGCCTTCGTCATCAAGAACGAAATCTCCGTTATCATCAGTAACAAAAACACCTGACTGACCGAGACCGGGGATGATGATCGTGGGGTAGAATTCACAGGCTGCCGAACAGTCGGTTTTCTTGTCGTATGCCGCAAATGTGTTGATTCCGAATATCGAAAGAACCATAACGGCACAAAGAATGATGGAAATAATTTTTTTCATTTTTATGCACACTCCTTTGCTTAATGAAGTAATTTTAACATATTTTTCATAGGATTTCAACAAAATATTAACAGAATTTTGTAACGTTGTATGACTTTTGACGAGGGTTTTTATTGCTTTTATGTAAATAAAGCGAATATGTGTTGTATTCTCCGTGCGAATATTATATAATAAATGTCATAACAAACTTGAAAGGAAGATGCTTTGTGGCGTCCCGTGAATTAACCGCCGAAAAGCTTGCCAAACAGAAGCTAAAGCGTGAAAAAGAAATACTGAAGTGGGAAAAGGAAAAAGCCAGACCAAAAAGAAATATGTATTTTGTATATTTGGTATTCATAATTGCCCTTATCTATGCGACGGATGAGATTGCATCCCAGATAGGAACACTTATGAAAACCGAAATTGCAAACGATCTTTTCTCTAATTTCGGTGAAAGTTCTGTCGGTTTGCTTGATATTCTTTCTATTCTTGTTGTTCCGTTTCAGGCTCTCGGTTTGCTTTACAGACCTCTTGCGGACAGATGGGGGCGCAAAAAGTTCCTCATTATCAACACTTTCGGTATGAGCATAGCAATGCTTGTTATCTTTCTTTCAAACAATCTTTTACTTTATTTTATCGGTGCAGTACTTGTTCAGTTTTTTATACCTCACGATATGCATGTTGTCTATATTATGGAATCCTCGCCGTCAAAACATAGAGCAATTACTTATTCTTCAATAAAATTTTTTGCCAATATGGCGGTAATGCTTATTCCGTTTTTGAGAAGAATGCTTATGCACGATGCAAGTGAATGGAGAAATGTTTATATTATTCCTGCACTTGTCGGTATCATAACTTGCTTTATTGCGCTTATAACAGCCAGAGAAACCGATTCGTTTATTGATTCACGTTTACGTTATCTTCGGATGACAGACGAAGAGCGTGAAACGGAAAAGGTGCAGAAGAATTCTGAAAATGCTCAAGGAGGACTTATTCCTGCACTTAAATTTGCAATGAAGCATAATCAGCTTAAATGGCTTTACATAACATCGGCGATTGCAAATCTCGGTTTCATCGGTACTATAAATTATCAAGTAATTATGTCGTACGGCTATGCGCAGAATTATATTGCGAGCGGTGATTTTTCTTCGTTTACCGATGAGCTTATGAACTTAATCAGTGTCGGTCCTGTTACAGAAGCTCTTTTTATGTTCCCCGTAGGTTGTGCGGTTTCTCAGGTGATTATGGGATTTGTTTCGGATTCAAAGGGCAGAAAACCTGCTGCTATTATGACAGCTGTTAACTGTCTCCTTGCATTTGTCGGATTTTCAATCGGAGCAAGAATGGCATGGAATCCGTACCTTGTAGGTTTTCTTTGCGGTGCATTTATCGGCAGTTTTTATTCAACAAACGATGTTCTTATTATGATGATTGGCGAGTCTTCGCCCACAAATCTCCGCTCATCAACGATGTCTGCGCAGTTTATTGTTACCGCGATTGGTGTTGCTGTTTCTTATGTAATCAGCCTTCCGCTTATTACTTTACTCGGAAACAGCATTACCGGTATTGTTTCGTTTGCGCTTCTTGTTCCCGGATTTATTGCCGCATTCTTTGCCCTTGTTCGAAAAACGCACGACACAAAGGGTGTGGATATGGATAAGGTTACAGGAACGGAATGGGACTGATAAAGAGGTTTGAATTATGATTATTCTTAAAATTGCGACTGCAATTCTAACGGCAATTGTGTTTATTTTCAATGCTTCGGGAATAACAACCGCTATCCCTTATCTCGCTGTTATTCCCGGTATTGTAAAAGTCGGTGCGGATTATGTTTCTTTAAAAAGGAATGAGAATGCTGTTTCAAAAAAAGAACTTAAGTCCGAGCTTGATGAATTTTACGGCAAAACGGAGCATCCGTTTATTCTTGCAGATAATGAAAACTTTGGGGCTGCAAGATACGAATATAAAAACAATAAATTTTCGGATTACACCGCAGGTCTGAGTAAATCGGTTTTTGATAACGCAGATGCTCTGCTTGATATGAATATCTATCCTACACTTGATTATGAGCTTGACGAAGAGGACAGCATTCTGCCAATATCCCGAGAGGTTATGAGCAGAATGGTTATCCTCGGATATGCGTGGCAGATAACGGGGAATAGTAAATATGCCGAGCGTGCGTGGGTGGAGCTTGAAAACGTCTGCGGATACGAAGATTGGTGCACGGGTCATTTCCTTGCAACGGCAGAGATGGCTTTAGCTGTTTCAATCGGATATGATTGGTTTTATGATTATCTGACTCAGGAGCAGAAAGATTATCTCGCTGCCAAAACTTATGAATATGCCGTTGAGCCGGCACTTTCAAAAAATTATCTGAAAAATTGGTTTACTTGGTCAAAAAACAACTGGAACAGCATCTGTTACAGCGGAATAGGCATAGCTTGTATGACTTTTGCGGAGTATTTCTCCGACGAATCTGCGGAATTTCTTTCGATGTGCTATGCGAATATGCCCATAGTATTTGAAAATTTTACTCCCGACGGAGTTTATGCTGAAGGTCCGGGTTACAGTCAGTCGGGAATGAATTCGATTGTATACTTTGTCGCAACTTCAAAAAACTTTTTTGGAACGGATTTTGGAATGTCCGATATTGACGGCTTTAAGGAACTTGGCTATTTCCCTGTATATATTACTACTCCGACGGGTGTTTTTAATTTCGGCGACAACAAAGCAAGAATGTGTTTTACACCGTCGCTTCATTGGTATGCATCGGAATACGATGCTCCGTTGCTTTCTGTGTATCAGATGTGGGATACTGCGGATGAATTTACTCCAGATACTTCTGGAAATGTTGAACGCAGCGGCAGCGGAAAAGAGGATGCACTGTCGCTCCTTTGGTACGACAGAGGTTATACATCGGATACGGTCAATTTTAATAATGAGCCTCTTGCGGTTCATCTTGAATCCGGTGTTGGTCAGCCGCTTGTGCTTATGAGAAGTGCTTATCTTGATGAAAACGCTACTTTTGCGGGAATAAAAGCGGGTTATAATTACACTAACCACGGCGACCTTGATATAGGCACTTTTGTGTTTGATTCAATGGGTGAACGTTGGGCGGAAGAACTTGGTCCGGGAAGCTATGATGCTCCCGACTATTTCGTTAACCTTCCTGCGGGCGGCAGATGGAAGAATTATTGCAAACGCGCTGAAGGTCAGAATACCCTTGTGATTAATCCCGATATTACCCTCGATGACCAATATGCTTTTGCTGAATGTGATTTTGATTATTTTAATGAAACGGCTAACGGCGGAGAATGCAGAGTTAATATGACTGATGCATACCGTATGAACGGTGCGAGAGATGTTTCAAGGACATTCGAGCTTTATAACAGACGAACTTCTTTGAAAATAACCGATAAAATAAAATGTGCTATCCCCAGCGAATTTTATTGGTTTATGCATACAAAAGCTGTTATAAACATTTCTGATGACGGTAAAACTGCGATTCTTGAACTTAACGGCAAAAAGTTGAAAGCAACACTTCACAATGACGGTGAATTTTCCGTTATGCCTGCCGAATCATTAACAGGAAAGTATGAGTATGATGCGGATTATTCCGACATAAAGAAACTTACCGTTCATATTGATGGTGTAACATCCGCAACAATATGCGTTTCATTTGAACCTATGATATAAATAAAAATGCAGAGATTTCGTTTTATCTGAAATCTCTGCATTTATTTATTTGCTTAGAAAATCAAATGATTTTGTACCGTTTACACTGTGTTTGCCGTTGAAAACATCGAGTGTCAGCTTATCGGAAGCATCTGCAAGCGAATAGATTCTTTTGATTTCTCTGTGTGCTTTAAAGCTTGCATCAATCGGGAAAAGCTTATCCTTTTTTCCCGATTCAATCAGCAATTCTCTCGGCGCAAGGCTTGATGCAAAATCGAATATTTCGCCGATTCCGAGGATACCGGGGATATAGTTATCGGGGCAATGCCAGCGTGAAAGTATGCTGTCGCGGAAAGTGTTGACATATCCGCTGATAACAATTTTTTTGAATCTTTCATCAATGACGGAAGCATAAAGAGCGGTCAGCCCTCCTCCTGAAATACCCATGCACGATAGCCTGTTTTCATCGATTCCGTGATACTTGAGGAGTATTTCTGCGCAAGCGATTGCCTGAAAAATTCTGACGGATGCAACCGTAAGACCGTAGGGGAGGAGATGGTGAGACAATTCATCGCAGGAGCTGATATAGAACGGTTTTATAAGGTCTTTTTTCAGTCTTGCCTCGCCAAATCCGAAAAGTTCGGGTGCAGCAACAATGCAACCCCTTTCAGCAAGTTTAACTGCAAAATTTTTCTGATAGTTATCAAGATAGGGGATAACTTTTCTTCTGCCTTTTTTTGAAATATTAAGAATTTGTCTTACTCCGTATCCGTGACCGCAAAGCGCAACAACTCCGGGTGCAGAATTTTTTTGATTATTAGGTGTGAGAATATAAACAGAAGTATAAAGATCCTTGCAAAGTTCAAAACCGTATTTCTGTAAAGTATACTTTGGGTATTCAATCGGTTTGCCGATTGGTTCAGGCTTGAATTCATATGAAAGATTGCGAAGTATATCAATGTTGAAAATACGTTTTGTGTTTTCTTTTATTTCTGTTCCGATTTTGATCACATCTTCTTTGGTTTTTGCTTTCTGATATGGCTGTGAACGAAGATCTTCATAAATTCCGTTCATAAATCTGTCAGGCGAAAATTGGCAGCTTTTCATATTTCACCTCAAAATCCAATTGTACCTGCCTGAACGGCGTTTTTGCTGTCTGTGCCGACATAGATGGTGTATTCTTTATCAAGCACCCACTCGCCGTTTTCGGGGTTGTAGAATTTGATGTCGTCAATGTCAACAGAGATGTTAACAGTTTCGGTTTGCTCTGCTTTAATGCAGATTCTCTTGAATCCTTTGAGAAGCTTAACGGGTCGGTCGATTTCTTTGTTGTTACTGCCTATGTAAATCTGAATAACTTCATCGCCGTCGCATTTACCTGTATTTTTCACATCAACACTAATGTTAATTTGTTCCGTATTGTTTGTAATTTTTATGTTGCTTGTTTCAAATGTTGTATAAGACAAACCGAATCCGAAAGGATAATCGGGTTCAATGTTTTTCTTGTCAAAAAGAGTATAGCCGTGGTAATAACCGTATTCAATTTCTTTGTTTTTTGCACCGATATGAAGAAAATCGGGGTAATCCTCCGCTCTTTTTGCAATGGTAAACGGGAGTTTTCCGCCGGGATTTTTATCGCCGCTGAGGATATCCGCAAGGGCGTTGCCGCCTTCAAGTCCGCTGTAAAAAGACATAACAACTGAATCAACTTTTGATGACCAATCTTTAATGATGTAGGCACTTCCGCCCATAATATTGACAATGATTTTCTTGCCCGTTTTTGCAAGTGCATTAATAAGAGCAACATCTTCTTCGGGAAGACGGAGGTCAACTCTGTCGCCGCCTGAGCCTTTCGGTTTTTTCTTAACATTTCCGAGATTAACCAGAAATTCGCCCTCCTGAAGCCAATCGCTTCCGACACAAACAATAATATAATCGCTGTAAGCAGATGCCGCGACGGCTTTCTGTGGATTGCAACCGTTGTAAAGAACAACATTCTCCACACCGAAACGTTTTCTTATGCCCTGGTAAGGTGTGATTGTGTACGGACTGAAAACGTTACTGCTGCCATGGTCGCCCGTGTTGATTTTGTCTGCATATCGTCCGACTACAGCAATTCTTGCGCCTTTGTTAATCGGAAGAGTATTATTGTTGTTTTTAAGAAGCACAATGCCTTTTGATGCAACCTCACGTGCAAGGTCGGTGTGCTCTTTTGAAAGAATAACGTTTTTAGGATATTTTTTATGTTTTGGAAGCGTTCTGAGCATACCACGTAGTATTCTTCCTACGCAAGTGTTGATAGTTTCTTCAGATATGTCGCCTTTTTTCACTCTCCCTGCAAGGAAAGCATATTTGAATGTGTAAGGCATTTCTATATCAAGACCCGAGTTGACACTTCTTGCGGCATCATATATACCAAAAAAGAAGTCTGAAATAGTGAACCCGTCAAATCTCCACTTGTTTCGGAGAATATCGGTCAGAAGCGTTTTATTTTCACAGCAATAAGTGCCGTTAAATTTGTTGTAAGCACCCATTATTGACATTGCGCCTGCATCAACGCACTTCTTGAAATGAGGAAGATAAACCTCGTGAAGTGTCCTTTCATCAGCCTTTGCATCAACGCTGAATCGCAAATCTTCAATGCTGTTGAGCGCATAGTGCTTCGGGCAGGCGATGATGCCGTTGTCTTGCATTGCTTTTGTAAGTGCAACGCCCATTTTACCAAGCAAAAACGTGTCTTCTCCGTAAGTTTCCTGCGCTCTTCCCCACATTGGGTTGCGGAGAAGATTAATGCATATTCCTGCAAAAAGATTTGCACCGCCCGCACTTGCTTCCTTTGCAAAAACTTCACCTACTCTGTATTCAAGCTCATCGTCAAACGTTGCACCTCTGAGCATTGAAACAGGAAAACAAGTGCTTTTTCCGAGAACAATGCCTCTCGGACCGTCGGAAAAAAGAATCTCAGGGATTCCAAGCCTTTTGCATCCGCCTGCTGCATAGGGTTCTGCATTGTAAAATCTGCCGCTTTTAAGAAAATTTTTTGCGGTAACGGACATTGCGTGACCCTGCATCAGTCGGATTTTTTCCTTAAGGGTCATTTTATTTAGAAGTTTGTCAGTAACCTCGCGAAGAACTTCTTCGGTAGGATTCTGACAGTATAATTCGGAAGCTTTTTTGTAGTCCATTTTTATGCTCCTCTCTACATTCCTTTTTCGCTGATTTGATTAAGGTAATATTCAAACGGTTTGTTTGATTCGGGAATAGGTTTTGTTTCTTCAAAACATATTTTTCCGTTATCAGAGATTGTAAGAAATTTTCTGTAATCTGTGTTTTCTGGAATGATTTTTTTACAGTCAATGAATATTGATCCGCCTCTGCTTCCGGTAAAAGGCATTTCGCCGAGAATGGTTTCAAGCAGAGCTTTAACAGAAATCAACATATCCCAATCATAAAAGTATTCGCTTATTGAGCGATGAGAAAGGGGAAAATCTGAAAGAATTTCATTAATTTCGGAAAGAAGCGTTGAACATCCATCTTTGTCGCGAATAAACGCTGCAACGTTACTCATCTTTTTGGGGATAAACGAGTAATCGATATTTTCATCAATTTTGAATTTTTTAATCAGTGTATTGATTTCGCTTTCGGCTTCTTCAATCGCTATGTATGAGATTTCACCGCAAGGTGTGCTTTTTATTCGTTCGGCACAGACAAGACCGCCGACCTGAGTGTCGTTGAGTGCCGAGCCGCCGGGTCGGGTCAGACCGAAGGAGCCTGCCGCTTCGCCGATGACGTAAAGCCCCT
>JAZNHM010000195.1:0-11189 GCA_045576955.1 Acutalibacteraceae bacterium
ATCTTGCCGAAAATGAGGCAGACTTCTATAAGAGACTTGATAAGATGATGGATATTGCCGCCCGTTCGCTTAACGTCAAGCGTACAATCATCACAAAGCTTCTTGACGAAGGTCTTTATCCTTACACAAAGAGATATCTCGGAACATTTACCAACCACTTCTCAACCATCGGTCTTGTCGGTATGAACGAAGTCGGTCTTAACGCAAACTGGCTCAGAGCTAATATGACAACTGCAAAAACTCAGCAGTTTGCAAAGGATGTTCTTAACCATATGAGAAACCGTCTTTCCGACTATCAGGAAATGTACGGCGACCTCTATAACCTCGAAGCAACTCCTGCCGAGTCAACCTCATACCGTCTAGCAAAGCACGACGTAAAGAGATATCCCGGCATCATCACAGCTTCCGACGGCACACCTTACTACACAAACAGCTCACACCTTCCCGTTGGTTATACAGCTGATGTCTTCGAAGCGCTCGATATGCAGGATGAACTTCATACACTTTACACATCGGGTACTGTTTTCCACGCATTCCTCGGCGAAAAGCTTCCCGACTGGAAGTCAGCTGCAAATCTTGTTAGAAAGATTGCAGAAAACTACAGACTTCCTTACTACTCAATTTCACCCACATATTCCGTATGTAAGAACCACGGATATATCGCAGGCGAGCACTTCACTTGCCCCGAATGCGGTGAAAACGCAGAGGTTTACAGCCGTATCACCGGTTATTACAGACCCGTTCAGAACTGGAACGACGGTAAGACTCAGGAATACAAAGAGCGTAAGGTATATGATATGGCAAGCTCCGATATCAGCAAGCACGGCACAGTCAATGCTCCTGCAGCAGTTGCCGAAGCTCCCGCTGTTGAAGAAACCGCTGTACTTGCAGACGGACTTTACCTCTTCAAGACAAGCACTTGCCCCAACTGCAAGATTGCTCTTTCACTTCTTGATAAAGCAGGCATTTCCGTTAACGAAATTATGGCTTACGAGAACGAAGACCTTGCAATCAAGCTCGGCGTAAGACAGGCTCCCACACTTGTTGCGGTTGCTGACGGTGCTGCAGAGAAGTATTCGGGCGTTGCCGAAATCAAGAAATTCATTGAAGCTGCAAAGGATGCAGCTATCTGAGGAAGATTTTAATGTATGATATTATCATAATCGGAGCAGGACCTGCGGGACTTACCGCGGCGCTCTATGCTCTCAGAGCCGATAAAACCGTTCTCGTGCTTGAAAAAGGTACATTCGGCGGTCAGATAACCTATTCACCGCAGATCGAGAATTATCCCGGTTTTGCAAAGATGAGCGGCAATGAATTTGCCGAAAAGCTCATCGACCAGGTGCTTAATCAGGGTGCGGAAATTGAAATGGAAACCGTGACTGAAATCCGTGATAACGGCGCAACCAAAACCGTTGTTACTGAAGAAGGTGAGCACGAGGCAAAGGCTGTTATCATTGCAACCGGTGTAAAGCACAGACAGATCGGCTTGCCCAACGAAAATGAGCTTGTCGGCGAAGGCATTTCCTATTGCGCTGTTTGCGACGGTGCATTCTTCAAGGGTCAGACCATTGCTGTACTTGGAGGAGGTAACTCCGCATTGCAGGAAGCTGTTCTTCTTTCCGAAGGCTGCGAAAAGGTTTATGTTATCCAGAATCTTGATTATTTCACGGGCGAAGCACGTCTTGTTGAAAAGCTCAAAGAGAAGGATAATGTTGAATTCATTATGGGTACGGTTATTTCCGAGCTTATCGGTGACAAATCTCTTGAAGCTCTGAAGCTTGTCAAGGAGTCGGATAAATCCGAAAGCGAACTCAAGGTCAACGGACTTTTTGTTGCAATCGGTCTTATTCCCAATAACGGTGCATTTGCCGATATTGCGGGTCTTGATGATTGGGGTTATATCGATTCCGATGAAAGCTGTATTACAAAAACCGCAGGTGTTTTTGTTGCGGGTGACTGCCGTAAAAAGCAGATAAGACAGATTACAACCGCAACTGCAGACGGCTCCGTTGCCGCTCTTGCCGCTTGCAGATATATTGATTCAATGTGATTTTAATTCGGCGGAGGAGTTCTTCCGCCGAATATTTTTAATGACAAAAAAATAATTTATAATATATCCGGGAGGTGTGAAGATGAAAACAAACATAAAAATCGCGATTGTCGGCTTGATTGCCGTTATTGGTGCAATTTTTGTTGTAGCATCAATACTCGGAAAACCCGTTCAGGTTGTTATTGACCCGGGTCACGGCGGCAAGGATGTCGGTGCGGCTTACGGTGAAAGATATGAAAAAGATGATAATCTTGCACTTGCATTGCTTGTGAATGAAAAGCTTCGTGAAATGGGAATCGAATCCGAAATGACGAGAAACAAGGATAAGCAAATCAGTCTTGAAAAGCGTTGTAGGTTTGCAAATATCAAAAAATCGGATTTGTTTGTTTCACTTCACAGAAACAGTGCCGAAGGTGCAAAGGGCGTTGAAATCTGGATAAGCAGAGATTCAACCGATAATGATAAGATTCTTGCCGAAAACATCCTTGATTCGCTTGATGAAGCAGGTATTTCACAGAACAGAGGTGTCAAATCTGGATACGCAAGAGGGGACGGCGATTATTATGTCAACAGCCATACGGATATGCCGTCGTGCCTTGTGGAACTTGGTTTTATAAACAGCGAAACAGATAATAAACTGTTTGATGAAAACATTGAGGAATATGCTCAGGCAATCGCCGATGCAATTGCAAAATCTCTGCCCGAAGAGTAAGTTTTCTGTTGACTTTATATTTATATTGTGTTATTATCTTACTATCAATTATGTGGAGGTTTAGTGTAATGGAACACATCAAGACACTTGAAACACGCAATCTTTGCGAAAGCGCTAAGAACGGCGGTTGCGGCGAATGCCAGACATCATGCCAGTCAGCTTGCAAGACCAGCTGCGGTATCGCTAACCAGCAGTGCGAAAACACAAAGGAAAGCAAGTAATTGCAAAGCATAAAATGCTGCCGTAAGGCGGCATTTTTTATAGGAGATATTTATGGTACATCAGTATAAATTAAACGGTTATAACATCGTTCTTGATATCTGTTCGGGTTCGGTTCACGTTGTTGATGAAGTTGCTTACGATATTATTTCAATGTTTGAAGATAACAACCGTGAAGAAGTTATAAAGTCAATCAGCGAAAAATACGCTCAGAGAGATGACGTTACCGAAACTGATATTGCGGAATGCTACGATCAGGTTAATGCTCTCAAAGAATGCGGAAAACTTTTTGCTCCCGAGACCTTTGAACCGATGGCGGGTCATCTCAAAGCAAAGACGGCGGGTGTTGTCAAAGCGCTGTGTTTGCATATTGCGCATACCTGCAACCTTAACTGCTCGTATTGCTTTGCAAGTCAAGGCAAATACCACGGCGAACGTGCTCTTATGAGCTTCGAAGTAGGTAAGCAGGCTCTTGATTTTCTTATTGCAAATTCAGGTACACGCCGCAACCTTGAGGTCGACTTTTTCGGCGGTGAGCCTCTTATGAATTTTGATGTTGTCAAACAGCTTGTTGAATATGCAAGAAACATCGAAAAAGAACATAACAAAAATTTCCGATTCACACTCACAACAAACGGTATGTTAATTGATGACGATGTTATTGATTTTGCTAACCGTGAAATGAGCAATGTAGTTCTCAGCCTTGACGGTAGAAAAGAAATTCATGACCGTTTTCGTGTTGATTATGCGGGCAACGGAAGCTGGGAAAAGATTGTTCCAAAATTTCAGAAGCTTGTTGAAGCAAGAGGTGGAAAAGATTACTATATGCGCGGTACATTTACCCACGCAAATCCCGACTTCCTTAACGATATTCAGCAGATGCTTGACCTCGGCTTTTCGGAGCTGAGCATGGAACCCGTTGTCTGTGCACCGGGCGACCCCTCCGAGCTTACCGAAGATGATAAAGAGATTGTTCTTGACCAGTACGAAAAGCTTGCAGAGCTTATGCTTAAGCGCGATGAAGAGGGTAAGCCTTTCACATTCTATCACTATATGATTGACCTCACCGGCGGACCTTGCATCTATAAACGCATTTCGGGTTGCGGTTCTGGCACTGAATATATGGCAGTTACTCCCACAGGCGAGCTTTATCCCTGCCATCAGTTTGTTGGAGAAGAAAAGTTCAGACTCGGCGATGTGTGGAACGGCGTAACAAATACAGCAATCCAGGATGAATTTATGGCTTGCAATGTATATTCACGTCAGGAATGCCGTGACTGTTGGGCAAGGCTTTATTGCTCGGGCGGATGTGCCGCAAATGCGTACCATTCAACGGGCAGCGTAAAGGGTGTTTATAAATACGGTTGCGATTTGTTCCGCAAGAGAATGGAATGCGCAATAATGGTTGCTGTAGCACGTGCTTTCAGGGGATGAGTTTTATGAATACTCCCATTTGTGATTTTGCAAAAAAATACGCCGACTCCGATTCAATGAGGCTGCATATGCCTGGTCATAAAGGCAAAAATTTTATTGGTGCTGAAAGCATTGATATAACAGAATTCAGCGGTGCTGACAGTCTGTACGAAGCAAACGGAATCATAAAAGAAAGCGAAGAAAATGCAAGTAAGCTTTTCGGTTGTAAAACATTCTATTCAACCGAGGGTTCTTCGCTTTGCATACGTGCGATGCTTTATCTTGTGACTTTATATGCAAAAAATCAGGGTAGAAAGCCATTGATTCTTGCGGGCAGAAATGCTCACAGAACATTTATTAGTGCTGCGGCATTGCTTGATTTTGACATCGAATGGTTATATCCTTCTGCTGACGATTCTTACCTTTCGTGCAACATCAATTGCGGTATGCTTGATAATGCTATTGATTCAATGGCTGAAAAACCAGTTGCGGTATATCTGACGAATCCCGATTATCTCGGAAACTGCGTTAATATCAAAGCAATTTCAACAGTCTGTAAAAAACACGGTGTTCTGCTTATTGTTGATAACGCTCACGGAGTGTATCTCAGATTTTTGTCCGAATCAATTCATCCTATTGACCTCGGTGCAGACATTTGCTGCGGTTCGGCGCATAAGACATTACCCGTTCTGACGGGCGGAGCATATCTTCATATCTCTGATAATGCACCTGAATTTTTTGTGGAATTTGCAAAGAATGCCCTCGCAATGTTTGGTTCAACAAGTCCGTCGTATGTAATAATGCAGTCACTCGATGCTGTAAATAAATATCTGTCGGACGGTTATCCCGAAAAGCTTGATTTTTTTATTTCTGAATTATCTGAAATAAAAAAAGAGCTTATTTTCCACGGATATTCATTTATCGGTAGTGAACCGCTAAAGCTCACTTTTGATATAAAAAAATTCGGATATACAGGATATGAATTCTCACGGGTTCTTGAGGAAAATAATATCATTTGTGAATTCTGCGATCCCGATTATGTTGTTCTGATGTTAACTCCTGAAAACGACGGTGATGATCTGGAAATTCTCAGAAACGTTCTTTTTTCTGTTTCCCAAAAACAAGAACTTACCGATACAGCGCCATGTTTTTCAATTCCTAAGAGAGCTATCAGCATCAGAGAAGCGTCTTTTTCTGTTGCAGAAAAAATACCTGTTTCTAACAGCATAGGCAGAGTTCTTGCTGTTTCTGATGTCAGCTGTCCACCCGCAGTTCCAATTGTGGTCAGCGGAGAGATAATAGACGAACACTCGGTAAGATGTTTCGAATACTATGGAACCGAATATTGTACTGTTATAAAATGAGCACGTTTCAAACGTGCTTTTTTTATTGAAAAAATAAGATGATTATGTTAAACTGAAACAAAAATATTTTCAGGTGAATTTATGAGCACTAAAACAGATATTTTTATAAAAGACAGAGCAGATCCTTTTGTTACAAAAGGTTCTGACGGTTGGTTTTATTTTACAGCATCTTATCCTATGTACGGTGAAAATGACCCTGAAGGGTATGACAGAATTATTCTTCGCCGTTCGAAAACTATTGAAGGACTTGCCGAAGCGGAGGAAAAGGTCATTTGGCGTGAGAAAGAATCTGAAACTTCTTTTCGCTTTATCTGGGCACCTGAAATACACGAAATAGGTGGAAAATGGTATGTTCTTTTTGCCGCAAGCGGAAGTGAAAACAATGTTTGGGATATAGACTGTCACATTATCATGTGCAGCGGAAATGACCCGTATAATGACACCTGGATTGATAAAGGTAAGTTTCAATCTTGTAAAGAGGATTTATTTTCTTTCAGAGGATTCTCGCTTGATATGACTTATTTCGAGTGTAACGGAAAGCATTACCTTGCCTGGGCGCAGAACGGTGGAAATTCAAACATTTATCTTTCAAGAATAAACCCTGAAAAGCCTTGGCAGACTACATCTCCTGCTATGCTTTTAACGAAGCCTGAGTATGATTGGGAGAGAGTCAGAATTCCCGTTAACGAAGGTCCAGCAGCAATGATTTATAACGGTAAAATCTATCTTGCATTTTCAGCTTCGGCAACAGGTCCCGAATATTGTATTGGTCTTATGTATGCAGACGTTGATTCGGATTTGATGAATATAGAAAGTTGGACGAAGCTTGATAAGCCTTTGCTTACTTCCGATGACCTTATTGGTGAATACGGTCCCGGTCATAATTCGTTTGTAAAAGATGAAAACGGTGACTGGGTATTTATTTATCATTCAAGAGATGAAATATGTTTTAACGGTGAATGTGGATATTCGGATGGAGATTCACTATATGATCCATGCAGAAGTGCAAGAATCAGAAAAGTCAGATGGGATGAAAACGGGCTTCCGATTCTTAATGCATAATTATTAATTTGGTATTGTAAGTTAGTTTGATATTTGATATAATAAAAAAAAAGTATCTCGAAGGGAGTTATAATATGAAAAAAACGCAATGGTATAAAAATGCGGTGTGTTATCAGATTTGGCCCCGTTCTTTCTGTGACGGCAACGGCGACGGTATAGGTGACCTTGAAGGCGTGCTTTCAAAGCTTGATTATCTGAAAGACCTTGGTATAACCTGCATCTGGTTTTCTCCTCTTTATTGTTCACCCAATGCTGACTTCGGTTATGATATTTCGGATTATAAAAATATTTCTCCCGATTACGGCAATAATGAGCTTTTCAAGAAAGTGCTTGATGAAGCTCACGCAAGAGGCATGAAGGTTATTATGGACCTTGTTGTTAACCATTCATCGGATGAACACGAATGGTTTAAGAAGGGTATCGATAAAAACAGCAAGTATCATGATTATTATTTCTGGCGTGACGGCAAAGGTAAAAAGCTCCCTAATAACTGGTCATCTCTCTTTGAAGGCAAGGCCTGGGAATATAATGAAGAAAATGGTCAGTATTATCTCCATCTTTTCTCAAAGAAACAGCCTGATCTCAATATGGATAACCCCGCAGTCCGTGATGAAGTCAAGGATATTATGAAATTCTGGCTTGATATGGGTGTTGACGGATTCCGTGAGGACGTTATAACTTTTGTTTCAAAGCGTGACGGTCTTCCTGCTGGTTTCCCCATTCCTCAGGCTTGCGGTATGGAGCATTATGCAGACGGTCCTCATATTCACGAATATCTGACTGAATTCCGTCAGGTTCTCAATAAATATGACTGTTTCGTTGTCGGTGAAGCACCGATGATGACTGTAAAAAAAGCTCTTAAGTATATCAAAGAAGGTCCCGATCAGGAACTTGATATGATGTTCCATTTCAAGCATATGGAAGCTGACTGTATTTTTATGGATTGCCTTTGCATCGGATTCAGTCTCAAGAGACTTAAGAAAGCTTTTTCAACATGGCAGACAGGTCTTTATGGCAAGGGTTGGAACGCTCTTTATATGGAAAATCACGACCATCCCAGAATTATCAACCGTTTCGGCAGTGAAAAATACAGAAGCGAAAGCGCAAAGACAATCGCTAATTCATATATGCTTCAGCAGGGCACACCCTTTATCTATCAGGGTCAGGAAATCGGTATGGTAAATATCGAACTTCCCAACGTTGATGATTATCAGGATGTTTTTGCAGTCAACAATTATAAAACTCTTCGTTTCTTAGGTTTCTCCGAAGAGAACACAATCAAGAGACTCAAGACATCCAGCCGAGGTAATGCAAGAACTCCCGTTCAGTGGGATGACACCGAAAACGCTGGCTTTACAACCGGTACTCCCTGGATGCCCGTCAATCCAAAGTATAAAGACGGAATAAATGCCAAGGCTGAAATGGAAAATCCCGATTCGATTTATAATCATTATAAAGAGCTTATCAGATTCCGCAAGGAAACTCCCGTTGTAACTTACGGTGTTTACAAGGAGTATTATAAATCAAGCAAGGATCTTTATGTTTTCGAGCGTACATATGAAGGCAAGCGTCTGCTTGTTATCTGCTCATATTCCGAAAAATCCGTTGATTTCAAGGCTCCCAAGGGTTATGATCTCAACAAGGGTAAGGTTATGCTCTGCAGTTATAAGGAAAACCCCATTACAAACAACGGCTTCACAACCAGACCCTACGAAACAAGAGTATATTACTTTGAATAATAAAATTGCCTCTGATTTTTCAGAGGCAGTTTTAATAATAAAGGTGCAGTATGATTGAAACTATAAACCAATACGCAAAAACATTTTCCGATCCGCCTGAGAATGAACGAATAGCAAGCAGGGGATTGATAATCAAAGATAACAAGATTTTACTTTCATATGAAAAGAATACAAATGTCTATATGTCTCCGGGAGGCGGACTTGAAGCCGATGAAACGCTTGAAGAATGCTGTGTAAGAGAGCTTAGGGAAGAAACCGGTTATCTTGTAAATCCGTTGAATCATTTTCTGATAATCAATGAATATTGCTTTGAAACGATGTATGTCAGCAATTATTTTATTTGCGAAATTATCGGTGAATCGGAGCAATCGTTGACTGATATTGAGGTTGAACACGGTATTACGCCCGTATGGGTAGACCTTGAAAAAGCGCTCGATATTTTCGGCGGTTATGCATCGCACAGAGAAGATATCGCAAGCCTTTATCTCAGGGAATTCACTGTGATTAATAAGTATCTTGAAATGAAAGAGTGTTGGCAATGAGAATAATGACATTCAATATTCAGCATGCGCTGGATTATAAAAATAAAATAATTGATTTTAACCTTTTCATTTCAAAAATAAAGTACTTCGCTCCTGATATCTGCGGACTTAACGAGGTCAGGGGAGAGGGACCTGTTGAAGGCTACACCGACCAAACAAATGCAATTGCCGACGGTCTTGGTTATAACCGATATTTCGGCGAGGCAATAAAGGTTAAAGGGACAAGTCCATACGGCAATGCTCTTGTTACCTCTCATCCGATTAAATCATCCGAAACAATTTTGATTCCTGAGCCTGCGAAAGAATATGAATTTGACGAAAACAGCGCACGTAATTATTTTGAAAGAAGATGCATAATT
The DNA here is from genome assembly GCA_045576955.1 of Acutalibacteraceae bacterium. Taxonomy (GTDB): domain Bacteria; phylum Bacillota; class Clostridia; order Oscillospirales; family Acutalibacteraceae; genus CAG-177. Next base: position 9,464 of record JAZNHM010000195.1, read on the forward strand.
AAAGCTGTTATTGATGTCGATGGCTCTGATTTGTGTGTATTAGTTACTCATATGGGTCTTTCAGATATTGAGCGCAAAAATGCGGTTACAACTCTTTGTGAAATTATTGATAAAACAGAAATGCCACTTGTTTTAATGGGTGATTTCAATGCCACACCAGATGATTTGGTTTTGAACCCGCTTTATGAGCGTCTTTCGGATACAAATGTGAAATCCGTAAACCCCTCTGTTTCAACATATCCTTCATATTCTCCCGAAATTAAAATTGATTATATTTTTTACAGGGGACTCAATTGCGTGCGTGCACAGACGATTGAAGAGATAATTTCGGATCATTATCCCATATTTGCAGACTTTGAATTTTGATTTTTTTACAAATATTTGTTGATTATAAACGTTGTTTTATCACACTTTTCCAAAAAAATTATATTATATAAGTAATGGTTGAAACTTCGTTTTAATTATGATAATATATTTGTAATTTGGCAGGGAAAGGTATATATGATGGTTTGTAATACTATTTTGGATGCAATGGGTAACCCTCCGATTATCAGACTTCAGCACATGACGGGTCCCGATGATGCGGAGATTCTTGTTAAATTTGAAGGACTTAATATCGGCGGTTCCGTTAAAACGCGTACCGCGTTGAATATGATTCTTGATGCAGAGGAAAAGGGACTTATCGGTCCCGATTCCGTTATTGTTGAACCAACAAGCGGCAATCAGGGAATCGGTCTTGCGCTTGTCGGAGCAGTCAAGGGATATAAGGTGAAAATTATTATGCCTGACTCCGTAAGTGAAGAGCGACTCAAGCTTGTTCAGCATTACGGCGCAGAGGTTATTCTTGTTCACGATGCGGGCAATATTGGTCTTTGCATTGAAGAATGTTTGAACATTGCTTTAAAGATGAAAGCCGAAAATCCCAACGTATTTGTTCCTCAGCAGTTTGAGAATCCCGCCAACCCTGAAGTTCAGCGCAGAGGTACAGGCAGAGAAATTCTTGAACAGGTCAATGCCCCTATCCACGGTTTCTGCTCGGGAATCGGTACGGGCGGTACAATAACCGGTATTGGTGAAACTCTCAAATCGGCAAACCCTGATATGACAATCTGGGCAGTTGAACCCGAAAATGCAGCAATTCTTTCGGGCGGCTCAATCGGAACTCATATTCAGATGGGCATCGGTGACGGACTTATTCCCGCAATTCTCAATCAGGAAATCTATGATGATGTTTGTATTATTAAAGATGAAGAAGCAATTCAGACATCAAAGGATTTGGCTGCAAAAGAGGGAATTATGTGCGGCATCAGCAGTGGTACCAATGTTGCGGCAGCGCTCAGACTTGCAAAGAAACTTGGCAAAGGCAAAACAGTTGTGACTGTTCTTCCTGATACAGCGGAAAGATATTTCTCAACTCCGCTTTTTGATTGAAATATATTTGACGGTGGATTAATTTGTCCACCGTCAATTTTATATAAATGTTATTGTAAAAAAATCTTTCAAAAAGCAAAAAAACACTTGATTTTTTAAAACTTGTCATATATAATAAATAAGCATTTGATTTGCAGATACGGAGAGTTGTCCGAGCTGGTCGAAGGAGCACGATTGGAAATCGTGTAAACCCCAAACAGGTTTCGTGGGTTCGAATCCCATGCTCTCCGCCAGAACCCCATGGAAGTAATAGCTTCTGTGGGGTTTTTCTTATGCTTTCACACACAGTAAAGTA
>JAZNHM010000196.1:0-6926 GCA_045576955.1 Acutalibacteraceae bacterium
CATAAGAAACGTCATATAAGGATGGGGATTGAAGCCTTCCGTATACCAAAGAGGAATGTCCGCACGTCTTACGGCTCTGGTCATACAGCGGTTCATATCGAGATGTGAAATATAGACGGCAAGTCCGTCTTTTTTAAACCACAGTCTTACCGGTTTCATCGCACACACCTCCGTTGAGTCTGTTCGCACCGCAGCCCGCACATTTTTCACGACAGCTTGCGGTGGTTTCGCCCTTATGAGCCTTGACATTTTCGTTCATAAGGAATTTTTTTGTAACTCCGTAGTCCATATGGTCCCACGGAAGGATTTCATCATATTCACGTCGTCTTGCAGTGTAGAAATACGGGTCGATTCCGTTTTCTTTGAAGCTCTCTTCCCACACATCGGGCTTGAGGCATTCTGCCCAACCGTCGAACTTACATCCTTTTTTCCACGCGGTTTCGATAACATCAGAAAGGCGTCTGTCGCCTCTTGCAAACACACCCTCAAGGAAGCTTGTCCAGGGAACATGTCTTGAAACCGTGACCTTTCTTGTCTTAACGCAGGATATGAGATAATTCTGCTTTTCAATAAGCACATCGGGTTTATCCTGAGGTTCCCACTGAAACGGTGTGAACGGTTTGGGCACGAGCGATGCAACGCTGATGCTTACATTTACGCCCTTACCCTTGGGTTTATCAGGATTCTTGTAGAATTCGTCAACAACCGCCTGAGCAAGATTTGCAATACCCTCAATATCCTCTTCGGTTTCGGTGGGCAGACCAATCATAAAGTAAAGTTTAACGGCAGTCCAGCCGCCCGCAAACGCCTGAGCAGCGGTGGTGAGCACTTCTTCTTCGGTTATGTTTTTATTGATAACATCGCGCAAACGCTGTGTACCTGCTTCAGGAGCAAATGTAAGACCGCTTCGTCTTACGGCATTGAGCTGCTCCATAAGCTCCTTGGGGAAGTTATCCGCACGGAGCGAAGGCAGAGCAATATTGATTTTCTGCTCAATTGTCCACGGAAGCATGTTTGTTATAAGCTTTTCAAGACCCTTGTAGTCACTCGTGCTGAGTGAACAGAGCGAAATTTCATCATAACCCGTGCTGTTGCATATTGCCTTGCATTGCGCTTCAACGGTTTCGGGAGATTTTCTGCGCAAAGGTCTGTTGAGAAACCCTGCCTGACAGAAACGGCATCCTCTGATGCATCCTCTGAAAATTTCAACGGTAGTTCTGTCGTGCACAACCTCAAGGAAAGGCACAACGAATTCCGTCGGTGAAAACATACTGTCAAGATCGGCAACATTGCGCTTTTCAACCTTTTCAGGCGCACCGCAAGTAGGTGTAACAGTTTTTATCGTGTTGTCTTCGTTATATTCAACTTCGTAAAGCGAGGGAACATAAACACCCTTTATCTGTGCTGCAGCAGCAAGGAATTCCTGCTTTGTTGCACCTTTAGCCTTGTATTCCTTGAGCAAATCGATAAGCTCGTTTGTAACCTCTTCGCCGTCACCGGGAAGGGTTATATCAAAGAATTCAGCAATCGGCTCAGCATTGCATACGCACGCACCGCCCGCAACAACAATGGGAGTCAAAGATGTTCTGTCCTTCGCTCTTACGGGCAGACCCGCAAGGTCAAGCATATTGAGAACATTGGTATAGCTCAGCTCATACTGCATTGTGAAGCCGAGAATATCAAAATCTTTTATTGCATCACCGCTTTCAAGACCGTAAAGCGGAATATTATTCTCGCGTAAAACCTCTTCCATATCAGTCCAGGGCGCAAAAACACGCTCGCACCACGCATCTTCTCTTGCGTTGACGAGAGAATAGAGAATCTTCATTCCGAGATGGGACATACCGATTTCGTAGGTATCGGGGAAGCAGAAAGCATAACGGATATCAACCGAATTTTTATCCTTGACTATGCTGTTAAGCTCGCCGCCTGTATATCTGCCCGGCTTCTGCACCTTGAGCAGAAATCTTTCAAGTTCCTTGGGATACATAGACTTTCTCCTGTTCAAAAAACATATATAGCATATGATATCATAAACTTATAAAAAAATCAATAACGGGGCGGCACAGATGCCGCCCCTACTGCATTTTAAAAAACGTCCACGCAAGATATGCCGCAGCCGCGGCGAGAGTGAAGTTACCGTTCATAATAATCATTGCAATTCCCGTAACTGCCATAGAAATAATCACAAAATACGAAACATAAAAACAGATTTTCTTTGTTTTTTCCTCATCGGATATAAATACAAGAAAGCTTGAAAGAATATTTCCTCCGTCAAGCGGCGGACATGGCAAAAGATTGAATACACCCACACAAAAACTGATTGCCGCCGCAGTTTTAATCCCTGTATGACCCGATGCAAACGGAAGCATAAATGCCGAAAAGATAAAATTCATAACCGGACCTGCCGCATAGACAGCCATCTCCTCCGCTGCAGTCAGAGATGACTGACGACTGCGCTCAAGCTTTATACCATAAAAAGAAAGCTCAACCGATTCGGGTTTTTCGCCGAGAATAACAAGGCAGATTATGTGACCTATCTCGTGGATAACACAGCAAAAAAGAGCAACAGCGCATGTTCCGCTTCCGTCGAGAATCAGCATAAGCGTTATAACAGCCGCAAACGAAACATTGATTTTCAACGCAGTTTTGCCAAGATTAAGCTTCATCGGCATTTTCCGGATAGAGAAGCTTTTCGGGGTCAACTCTCACTCCGTTTATCCTTATTTCAAAATGAAGATGCGGTCCCGTTGACCATCCCGTTGACCCTACAAGTCCGATAGTTTCTCCTTGACGGATAACAGCATCTTCCTCAGCATAAATCTCCGAAAGATGGCAGTAATATGTTGCGAAACCGTCGGAATGCTCCATAAGAACATATTTACCCCACACATCGCTTTCCCCCGTTTCCGCAACACGCCCGTAAAAGGCTGCCGATATCGGAGTACCCTCCGCCGCAGCAAGGTCAATACCGGTATGAAAACCGTAATTGCCCGAAACAGGATTTGTTCTGTAACCGAAACGTGAAGTGATTCTTGCATCTTTCACGGGCATAACGGGGTCAACACTGACATAGTAAGGAGCAAACGATGTGCCTTTTACCGCCTCTTTGCTTTCTATATCTCCCCCGCCCGAGCCGTTGATTATCTCACCTACCGCAACGGTTTCGCCGGTTTCATCACTTGTCACCTCAATAGAATCAACAGACACTCGCTTCGCTGACGATTCCGTTGCAACATTTGCAGAAAAAGCAGGTTCAAACTCCCCTGACGGCTTAAAAACATATTCCGCCGTATCCTTAAGCTGTTCAAACATCTCGCCCACCGACATATCCTTCTGCATTATTTTCAGATAATCCTCACGAATCGAGGCATAGGCACTCGGGCTGACCTTTGAAACAAGAAAAACAGCCGAAACAACTGCAATCGACAACGCACATTGCAAAAGAATAAGCCTCACAAGATAATCGGTTTTTGTTTTAGGTGCGGATTTTTGAGAACTTTTTCTTTTAGGCGCATCCTCATCGGTAAATTTAAATCTGCTTCTGTATTCTTCTCTCTCCGTGCGCTGCAACGGATGTTCAAAACCGTTCATTTCTATTCCCCCGAAAAAAGTATTCGGTTAATTATATGAAACGAACAAAAAAATAATGACGGCTTGAAAAGCCGTCATATAAAATTTACAGTTCCGCTATTATCTGCCAATAGTCGAAAGAATAGTATTTCGTCAGCTTCTCCTCGGCTGAAGCAACACTGTCAAAATATTCCTTGTTAAATTCGCCTTCGGGGTCTGCATACATCCCCCACGCCGCCGCTTCGTTTACCGACGGAAAATATTTATCCCACAAAAGCTTGCTGCCTTTTTTCTCCCTGTTATAGTTAAGATATTTAGCATCCTCACGTATGCCGTCTCTCACCCTGATAAAATCGGCATTCAGCTCTTTCCGTTCTTTTTCGGGGCATTGACCAAGCGAATAATATTCGGCTCTGACAGCTATACTCTGCAGAGTTGCAATATAATCTGACATACGCTTTGCAAGCTGTAAATCAGTCAGTTTCTCGAGCTTTGTTTCCATATTACCACTCGTCACTTTCATCAATCAAAACTGCGTGGGCGCATCTTATTCCGTCAACGGCAGCAGAAACGATTCCGCCAGCATAACCCGCACCCTCGCCGCAGGGATAAAGTCCTCTGACATTCGCCTGATAAAGCTCATCACGCAGAATTCTCACCGGTGCCGAAGAACGGGTTTCGGGAGCAGTCAGCACACCGTCGGGAAGCGCAAAACCGTTAAGGTTTCTATCCATTTTTACAATCGCCTGAGCCATAATATCCGTCACCTTTTCGGGCAGAACCTTGCGGATATCGCCGGGAGTGACACCCGTTGCACAGGTCGGCTTGACATAAGAAAGCTTCGTTGACGGAGTGTTGTTAAGAAAATCACCGATAGTCTGGCAAGGTGCGCTGTAATCGCCGCCGCCAAGCTCAAATGCGGTCTTTTCAATTTTTCTCTGAAGTTCGATGCCCGCAAGAGGATGATCGCTTCCGAAATGCTCCGGCTCAATGCCGACAAGTAAAGCAGCATTTGAATTTTCGCCGTCACGCGCATATTCACTCATACCGTTGACAACAACGTGACCTTCCTCCGATGCCGCAGCAACAACCGTACCGCCGGGACACATACAGAAAGTATATGCACCTCTGCCATGTTCGGGATGGCAGGCAAGTTTATAGTTCGCCGCACCGAGTGCGGGATGCCCTGCAAACGAACCATACTGCGCTCTGTCAATCATCTCTCTCGGATGCTCGATACGGACACCTACCGAAAAAGGCTTCTGTATTATCTTTATTCCTTTTTTATAGAGCATTTCAACGGTATCTCTCGCCGAATGACCGATGCAGAGCAGAAGAGTATCCGTTTCGATATCCTCTTCACCTCCGTCGGGTCTTTTGCAACTTATGCCCTGAACAACACCGTTTGCAACAATAATGTCCGTCAGCTTCCATCCGAATCGCACTTCACCGCCGAGTGAAATGATTTCCTCTCTGAAAGATTTCACAACAGCACCGAGTCTGTCCGTGCCGATATGAGGAGTTGAGGAATACGCAATCTCTTCGGGTGCACCGTGAAGCACCAATTCCTCTACAACCTTACGGCAAAGATGATCTTTGATACCCGTAGTCAGCTTACCGTCGGAAAAAGTTCCCGCACCGCCTTCGCCGAACTGAACGTTGCTTTCAGGATTAAGCTTTCGTGTTGTCCAGAATCCGTTTACATCTTTTGTTCTTGTGTCAACATCCGCACCGCGCTCGATAACAAGCGGTTTTAATCCTGCTCTCGCAAGGATGAGCGCACAAAAGAAACCTGCTGGTCCGAAGCCTGCAATAACGGGTCGGAGTGTGCTTGTTCTTCTGATTTCAGGCATTTCATATTTATATGCAACGCCCGTTTCAACTTTCGGATTTTTTGCGTGTGCAACCACAGCTTTTTCATCCGAATCAACTTCTACGCTGACATTATACACAAAGAAAATGTTATCTTTTTTTCTTGAATCAACCGCTTTTTTTGTGATTTGCAAAGAAGTTATTTTATCCTCTTTGCATTTGAGTGCTTTTGCCGCCGCTCTTCTGAGTGCGGATTCATCGCTGTCAAGCGGAAGCTTTATTTCATTAATTTTTATCATTATTAATCCTCACAAAATCAGTCTCTGAGTTCGCCCGCAAGCATTCCCGATGCCCACGCCCATTGAAGATTGAAGCCACCGCAGCCGCTGTCAACATCAATTATTTCACCCGCAAAATACAGTCCCTTGCATTTCTTTGACTGCATCGTTTCGGGGCGGATTTCGTCTGTTTTTATTCCCCCTGATGTCACCTGAGCATTCGCAAAGCCCTTTGTTCCGCTGATTTCAACGGGGAAATTCTTGATTTTTTCTGCAACAATCTTAATTTCTTTTGCATTCAGTTCTTTAATCTTTTTATCGCCGCTGTAAAGTTTCGAAGCTTTACAAATCGCAATTCCGACGGCTTTCGGAAGAAATCCCGTCAAAAGATTGTCCATTGTGCAGAAACCCCTTATTTTACAAAGGTTTTGCAGATATTCAACAATCTCATTGTATGTCATTTTAGGCATAAAATCTATTGTTGTAAATGGATTTTGCTTTACAATATCAATATATTTCTGTGCCGGTGCCGCAAGCTCCATAGCCGCAATTCCCGACAGTCCGTAGTCGGTGAAAAGAACCTCTCCCTGCGTTTTTGCAAGATTTTTTTCACCCTTGAGTGTAAGAGAGACATCTCTGACCCTCATTCCCTTCATCGGCTTCGTTATTTCGGGTGAACCGCACAATGGAACAAGCGCGGGAACGAGGTTTGTTACTCCGTGCCCAAACTTTTTTGCGAGCGGATATCCGCTTCCGTCAGAGCCTTGTGACGGAGACGATTTTCCGCCGACGGCAAGTATTAATTTCTTGCATCTGTATTCGTTATTAACAACAAAATCCGCACCGTTTTTCTTTATGTCGGTAACGGGTGTATCACAAATAACATCAACGCCGAGTCTTTCAAGTTCAAAACGCAAAGCATCAACAACGGATGCGGCCGTGTTGCTTTCGGGGTAAACTCTGCCGCACGAATCGGAATAACAAATAAGACCCAGGCTTTCAAAAAAATCTACAATTTTATCGGGTGTATATTCATTCAGAGCATACTCGGCAAAACCCTTGCCGACATAGTCGTGCTCAAGAGCATAAAGATTTGTTATGTTGCATTTTCCGTTACCGGTTGCTGCAAGTTTCTTACCTGCAGTTTCCTTTTTTTCTATAATGAGGATCTTATTCTGCGGATTTTCCCGTGCTGCAGTAATTGCTGCTGCCAGTCCGGAAGCTCCCCCGCCTATGATACAGATATCCAGCATAGTTTCTCCT
>JAZNHM010000197.1:0-9096 GCA_045576955.1 Acutalibacteraceae bacterium
TAACTGTTACGTTGAAGGTCATAACAACGCCTTCTTCTTTGCTCATTGTCTTAACGTCGAAATCCTTGGGTGAATCAACGGGAACGATACCTGCTTCTTCGTATGCAGCCTGAACTGCATCGGGGAATACGAGATCAAGAGCGTCTTCGAAGAAAACTTCCTGACCGTAAAGCTTCTCAATCATCATAAGAGGAGCCTTGCCCTTACGGAAGCCGGGAATCTGAATTGACTTTCTCTGCTTGAGATAAGCCTGCTGAATTGCAGCTCTGAAATCTTCTGCTGCAATAGCGATTTCAACCGAATAAACGTTGGTTTCTGTTTTGTTTGCTGATACTAAGCTCATTTGAATTCCTCCAATTGTTCTTTTAACGATTAGAATTATAGCAAATAAATTTTGAAATTTCTATATATATTTATATATATTTATAAATTCTTATTTTCGGTTAAATTTTCCGTATTTTTCCGCTTTCTTTTGTGTATATTGACAATAAATCAATAAACAAGAGCGGGACAAAACTGAAGAAAATCACTTGAAATAAGAGAAAAACGGATTCCGTCACTCTCTCCGATAAACGCACCTGCATGGGAATAAGAGTGAAGATGGCCGTAATAACAGCGTGTAATTTTCTCCTCAACAAGCACATTGTAGATTTCGTCGCACTTCTGCGTTATGTTAATGGGCGGATAGTGAAGAAAGACAACGGGTTCAAGACCTGTTTCCTTTGCCGCGGCAATCGATGCACGAAGTCTGCCCGCTTCACGAAGAACAACCTTTTTATCCGCATCGCTTTCGGCATCAAAAAACCAACCTCTTGTGCCGCAGATTGCAAATCCGTCCGCAGTATAAGTATTGTTGTGAAGAATATTTAAAGTGGTTAAGGAATGTTTTTGAAAAAACTCATCCGATTTTTTCTTTGTTGCCCACCAATAGTCGTGATTACCCTTGAGAATAATTTTTCTGCCGGGCAAAGAATCCAAAAATTTAAAATCTTCAAGCCCTTGCTCAAGATTCATACACCAGGATATATCGCCAGCAATAACAACCGTGTCGTCGGGTCTGATGAGTCTGCGCCAATTGGTTTCAAGACGCTTCTCATAGTCGCTCCAACCGCCGAAAATATTCATCGACTTGCCCGTAGCGAGCGAAAGATGCGTATCTCCGATTGCAAAAAGAGCCATAGACATATCCTTTCCAAAAATAATTGCGGTTTTGCTTCACATAATACTGATACGGAGTTCTTCCGATAAAAACCGAAAGGAGAAATAACGATGGACAAAGAAATCGGCGCAATCACTTGTTTTGCGAAAAACTGCGTTTACCACAAGGGTAACACAGCCTGTACTGCAGGCACAATCGAGGTCGGTAATTCAACCGCCTGCAAGTGCGGCGAAACACAGTGCTCAACTTTCAAGCTCAACGATAACGCTGTCGGCGAAGCACGCGGATGCTGCGATTAACGGTTAAATTCCGAGCATATTAAATACTACGCGATCCATGCTGTCCTTTGAACAGCAGCCGTCAAATCTCACTGCCTTATTGCGAAGATTTGCAAGCTGTTCAGGGCAGCATTTGCCCGTTACTTCTGCAAGACGTTCAACCATTTCAAACTCATCAAGACCGTCATTCTTGCCGTCAACAGCTTCAAGAACAGCTGCGCTGAATTTGAACGGACTTGCGGTTGATGCGATAACTGCGGGAGTTGCATCGCCGGTCTGTTCTTTATAATCGTAGTATACCTTGACTGCAACAGCGGTATGAGTGTCGCAAAGATAGTTTTTATCCTTAAAAATCTTTGCAATTGTTGCCTTTGTTTCGTCATCGTCGCAACAGCCTGCTGCAAAGAGTGACTTGATTGTTTCGAGAGTAGCCGCATCGACTTCGTATTTGCCGTCTGCAGAAAGCTGCTTCATCCAGGCTGTAACATTTTCGCTGCCCGCAACGGAATAAAGAAGTCTTTCAAGGTTTGACGAAATAAGAATATCCATTGAGGGAGAAATTGTTGTAAAGAATTTGCGGTTTCTGTCATAAACACCGGTTGTGAGAAACTCGGTGAGAACAGAGTTGCTGTTCGATGCACAAATGAGTTTCTTTACGGGAAGACCCATTTCCTTTGCGTAGTAAGCGGCAAGAATATTACCGAAGTTGCCTGTGGGAACAACAACATTGATTTCATCGCCCACATTGATTTCACCGCCTGCAACAAGGTCGCAGTAAGCGGAGAAATAATATACGATCTGGGGACAAAGTCTGCCCCAGTTGATTGAGTTCGCAGACGAGAATGCCATTGAATTCTCTGCAAGCTTTTCGCCTATTGATTTATCTGTGAAGATTCTCTTAACACCGCTCTGAGCATCGTCAAAGTTACCTTCGATTGCACAAACAGCAACGTTTGCACCTTCCTGAGTGCACATCTGGAGCTTCTGCATGGGGCTTACGCCGTCGCTGGGATAGAAAACGAGAATCTGAGTATTATCAACATCCTTGAAGCCTTCGAGAGCCGCCTTGCCGGTATCACCTGAGATTGCAACAAGGATAACGATTTTTGTGCCGGGTGCAGCCTTACCACTTGAAACGGTAAGAAGTCTGGGAAGAATCTGGAGTGCCATATCCTTGAATGCACAGGTGGGACCCTTGAAAAGTTCAAGAATGTGAACGCCGTCTTCGATTTTTGCGAGAGGAGCAACTTTAGCATCGGAGAATCCGGTTTCGTATGCACCTCTTACGCACGAATCAACCTCAGCTTCGCTGAAGTCGGTAAGGAACAGAGAAAGAATTGACTTTGCTCTGCCGATATAATCAAGACCTGCAAGTCTTTTGATTTCATCGAGTGAAACAGCAGGAAGATTTTCGGGAACGAAAAGTCCGCCTTCGGATGAAATACCCTTGGTGATAGCCTGCGAAGCAGTAACCTTAACCGCAGTATCTCTTGTGCTTACATAATTCATTTTCATCATCCTTTTCGGAAAATAATTCATAATATTATATCACAATAATTTAGCTTTGTAAAATATTTTTAAAGAATTTATATGCATTTTTGTAAAAAATCTTGTCAGTAAGTTCTTTTCCGAATCCTTTTTCAAGCAAAAACTTCTCAAGGTCAGGCATTTTGTCAACACCCGAAAGCTCGGGATTCATTTCACAGCCGTCAAAATCCGAGCCGATTGCAAGCACATTCTCACCGCCGTGATTGAGAATATGTGCCATATGTCTGTACACCGCTTCAAAACCTTCATCGCCATCATCACCGAGAAAGCTTTTGCAGAAATTGATTCCGATAAGTCCGTTGCATTCAATCAGCAATTTTATCTGCTCATCGTCAAGATTACGTCTGCACGAAAAAAATTTATCAACGCTGTCTTTTCTTGTTTTTTCAAGCACGGATTTGCTGTTTGAATGCGATGCAATAACCCTTGCCCCACTCGAAACTGCATCATAAAATCCTGCTGTGTTGAGATGTGAAACGTCAGCAACGATATTTAATCTTTCCATATCCTTCAACAGCTGTTTTCCGAGCGGTTTAAGACCCGAATCACACCCCGACTGACAGCCGTATCCGATTTCATTTTCTCCGTTCCATGTCAAGGTTATAAGCTTTACGCCGCACTCATTTGCTCTTTGAATTCCGCCCTCATAAGCAAACGGAGATGCGCCCTCGCAGGTCAGAATCGCGGCACATTTTCCGCTTTTCTCCGCATCTTTTAAATCCGCAACACCTTGACATAGCTTAATTTTTGATTCATTAAATGATATTTCTTTTTTAAAATTCAGAAGAACTTTTTCAAAATATTCTGCAGCAACCTCGCCTCGAAGCTCGTCGGGAATCCAGATTGCAAAAAGTCTGCACTCTTTGTTAAGTGATTCAGCTTTACAAACATTATAATGAAGATTACCGTCATAAAGCGGAAGTTTGCGGTTGAAGCACTCCCCCGCCGTATCGCAATGGAGGTCGAAAAGGTTCATTTGTGTCACCTCAGAAAGCATTTTCAATATAATTTATTCTGACTAATGCATCATTATCATCAACAAAAACTTCGCACACATCAAATCTTGTTTCCGCCATCATTTTTATATGCGAAAGAAAGCTTTTTGCTGCCATTTCAAGTCTCTTCCTTTTTCCCTCGTCAACAGCTTCCATAGGACTTATCTGTGTTTTTTCATTACGGGTCTTGACCTCAACTATGCAAACTGTTCCGCCCTTACGGGCAACAATATCAAGCTCACCGAAACGGCACACATAGTTTGCATCAAGGATTTCATAGCCGTTTTTTCTCAGATAACGTGCCGCGTAAACCTCGCCCCATACACCCGTTTTATTTTTTATCATTTTTTCTCTCCGAAAAAGCTTTTCAGAAAGCTCATGCGGTGGCATTCGGAAACACCGTGCTCCGTAAGCATTTCATAATGAAGCTTTGTACCGTATCCTTTATGCTGTGAAAATTTATACTGAGGATATTTTTCGTCAAGCTCAAACATAAATCTGTCCCTGCTGACCTTTGCAAGAATCGATGCCGCAGCAATCGACGGGCTTTTAGCATCGCCTTTCACAACGGTTTCACCGTCAATTTCAATCGGAGGCATACGGTTGCCGTCAATCAAAGCGTAATCCGCAGGTACATCAAGTCCCTCAACAGCCTTTTTCATTGCAAGATAAGTCGCCTGAAGAATATTGATTTCATCAATAACCTTTTCGTCAACACTTGCTATGCAATAACTGACAGCCTTTTCTTTTATTACATCAAAAAGAGCTTCTCTTTTCTTTTCGGAAATCTTTTTTGAGTCGTTAAGTCCTTCAATAATGCAGTTTTCGGGCAGAATGACTGCTGCCGCAAAAACTGGTCCTGCGAGGGGACCTCTGCCCGCCTCGTCAACACCGCAAACCGCGGTATAACCTTTGCTTTTCGCATTTATTTCAAATTCAAAATCCATAATTGCCTCCTATTAAAAACGGGACGACTTGGTCGTCCCCTGTTTTTGTTTATTTAAGAAACTGCTTATCAATAACTTCGTTCACGATATCTTGAAGATACTGAAGACTGAAAGATGCTGTTTTGCTGAGCACTCCGTGCTTTGATGCAAGTTCCTCGGTGTAATCTTCAAGAGGGTAAACTCTGATATTTGAATAACCGTGACCGTAATGGGTAACAACGCCCGAGAAAGTTACGTTTTCGATTGCAACACCGCCGGTTGTGTTGTTTTTCACAATTTCAAAATTCAGTCTGCCGCCAAGCATTCTCGGACCTCTGTTCTGAGCGGAAATGAAATTGCCGAGTGAATATGCAACAAGAGTTCTTCTGCCATCAGCACTGTCGATATATTCAACGGGCTGAATAACGTGAGGATGGTGGCCGATGATTACATCCGCTCCCCACGATGCAAGTTTTTTCGCAAGCTGACGCTGGTTGTCAGTCGGCTCGTGAGTATACTCGTTGCCCCAATGAGCATTTACAATAACAACATCCGCCTGCTGTTTAGCCTGAGCAATTCTCTGCTGAATACGGGATTCCTCCGCCGCACGGACAAGGATAACCTCGCTGTCACTCGGAAGTGAAAGTCCGTTTGTTAGCTCGGTAAAACCAAGATATGCAATCTTGACTCCGTTAACCTCATTCATCGGAAGCTCAGCATAATCATCATTGTTGAGATATGCACCGGTTGTTATTGCATCCTTTTCTTTCCAATAATTAATGGTAGAAATAAGACCTTTTTCACCGCAGTCAAGGGAATGATTGGTTGCAATATTGAAAACATCAAAGCCGATTTCAAGCATCTCTTCGCCAACTTCGACAGGCGAATTGAACATTGGATAACTTGAAACGTTATGCTCGGTTGAAATTATCGTTTCTTGATTGAGAATAGCTACATCGGGTTCTTCGATAAGATACGCTATGCGCTCATATGCATCGGTAAAATCATAACCTGTGCTGCTTCTTGCCTTCGCCTGCTCATAAACGGTGTCGTGAATAAGATTATCGCCTACCGCAACAAAGCTTACGCGAGAAAAAAGTTCCTGCTGAGTTGTGGGCGTAACATCCTGCGTATCGGATGTTACATCGGGCACTGTTGCACTGACGGGGGTACGGTCAATGTCACGGGTAAAAAACATAACCGTGAGTGCTATAACATCAAGCACAATTATAGCGGCAAGAAATATCAGCATTTTCTTTTTCATATTATCAACTCCTCGCTTGATTAATCAAGCGTCAGCTTTCCGAGTTTTCCGCTTCGGTATTCATCGAGCAACATAACCGCTGCACGCTCGGTATCAGTTTCGCCGCCCTTTATGAGCATTCCTCTTTTTGCACCTATAAGCTCGAGCAGCTCATAGGGTTCAAGGTCGTCAAAATCCTTTATTTTATATCTTTCTTCCAAACGATCGGGATAATTCTTCTGAAGAACAACAAGAAGTCTTACCGCAATCTCCTGGCTGTCAAGAATCTCATCCTTGACGGAGCCGATGAATGCAAGCTTAAACCCGACTTCTTTATCTTCAAATTTGGGCCAAAGCACACCCGGAGTATCAAGAAGTTCGATACCTGAGCCGATTGCAAACCACTGGTTGCTCCTTGTTACGCCCGGCTTATCCGCAACCTTGGCGCGGTTTTTACCTGCCATACGGTTAATAAACGACGATTTACCTGTATTGGGGATGCCGACAACCATAACGCGAAGCGATTTGCCTGCCATACCCTTTTCAGTGTTTGCTTTTATTTTTTCTTTCAGCACTTCCCTTACAGCAGGCTGAAATTTTTCAAGACCCTTTCCGCTTCTGCAGTCAACCGGAAGAGCCGTTATTCCTTTTTCGGCAAGCTCTTTTATCTTTCTTGCAGTAGCGCCAGGGTCAGCAAGGTCGCATTTATTAAGCAGGACTATTCTCGGCTTTGAACCGATAATTTCGTCAAGCTCAGGATTGCGGCTGCTCTCGGGTATTCTTGCATCAACAATTTCACATACCGCATCAACAAGCGAAAGGCTTTCTTTTATAAGTCTTCTGGTTTTCGCCATATGACCGGGAAACCATTGGACTACCAAATTCTCATTCATAATTTATCCTATCTTAGAGTGGCGGAAGTAATCCGAACTGTGTTTTTTATCAGATGATTTTCGCCTTTTCTTCGTTAAAATACTCGCAAATCCGTCAAGGATTTGCTCCGTTTTGTGCCTTGACAAGCCGAAAATCCTCACGATAAAAAATCTTCGACCTGAAAGCGAAAGATTTTAAAATGATTTTTGGCGGTTGAGTGAGCAGGAAGGCTGACGCCTTTCAATCACGAAAAGCCAAAAAGCGTTGAAAAGATTCGCTTTCAGGCATAGTTCGGATTCCTTACGTCACTCTAAACTGACCGAAAGGCAGCATTCTGAAAAGTGCCTTTCCGAGTATATATTCTTCTCTGATAAGACCGACTCTGTTGTCGCGACTGTCGGTCGAGTGATTTCTGTTATCACCCATAACAAAAACATATCCTTCAGGAACTGTTACAGGAGCAAAAAAATCTTCTCTGTCGCGTGTCGGTTCATTGATATAAGGCTCATCAAGAGCAACACCGTCAACATAAACAATACTGTTCTGAAAATCAATATCAACTGTCTGACCGCTTGTTGCGATAACTCTTTTTATCAGAACGTCTTCGATTGCGGGAGACTTGCTTGGCTGACAGGTAACAACAATGTCGCCGTTTTCGGGTTCATACAAGAAAGCGGAAAGAATTATTCTGTCATAATTATTGAGCGTGGGGTACATTGAATTACCCGAAACGCCAACCGTTCTGAAAATAAAGATAAAAGCAATTGCTACGGCAACCACGGCAGTTGCAATGATTGACACCGTATCGTAAACTCCGGAAAACGGCTTTTTCTCTGAAGTCTTTTTCTTTTCTGCTTCGCTCATACTTCTGCCTCCTTATCAATCAAATTCCTTATAAATATCCCAATCTTCAATGGGATGAATTCTTATCAGCGCCTTGCCGAGAACATATCTTTCGTCAATAAGACCGATTTCGCTCGAACGGCTGTCAATAGAATCATTTCTGTTATCACCCATAACAAAAAGCTTGCCTTCATCAACAGTCAAAGGGAACTGCACATCATAGCTGAGCACCGTGGGTTCAAGAATATAAGGCTCATCAAGCTTAACGCCGTTAACATAGACCTCGCTCTTGCGAAAATCAATATCAACCGTATCACCGCCGACGGCAATAACGCGCTTGATTATCGGCACGTTTCGTCTCCACGGCTGATTGATGATAACAATATCACCGTATTTGAAATCGGTTACGGCACCTGCAACCGCAACCATATCCTCATGGTTAAGAGTCGGCTTCATCGAACCGCCGTCAACCCCGACCGCTCTGAACAAAAGCGCAAAAATGAGGAAAACGACAAGTGTTGCGCCCTTGACCGAATCCGTCACGTCAAAAAGAAACGACACCAATTTTGACGGCTTTTCTTCAGCCTCGCCTGCATCCGGATTGAACTCAATCCAGAACTCTTCTATTCTGCGCATAAGCGTTCTCCTTTCCTCATTCATAGAAAATAAAAAGATGTAATTAATTAATAGAGGTTAAGAATAAAGGTGTAACAACCAAAAATTGTTACACCCTCAAGCTTTTTATCTGATCTGTTCCTTAACCTTAGCAGCCTTACCTACTCTGTCTCTGAGGTAGTAGAGCTTGCTTCTGCGAACACGACCGTGTCTTACTGTTTCAACCTTTGCAACGTTGGGAGAATGAACGGGGAATACTCTTTCAACGCCTACGCCGTATGATACGCGGCGAACGGTGAAGGTTTCAGAAACGCCTGAACCCTTGCGAGCGATAACAGTACCTTCGAAAAGCTGAATTCTTTCTTTGTCACCTTCGCGAATCTTAACGTGAACCTTAACGGTGTCACCTACTTCGGCTGCGGCGACTTCGGATTTGAGTGAATCCTGTGCGATAAGTTTGAGTGCATCCATTGTAAATTTCCTCCGATTTTTTCAGAAGTTCGTATCTGCCCTTGGCAAAAAGAGGAACGTCCTTTTTAATGTTATTGGCATTAAATCTCGTCTTTGAGCGCAATTACTCTAATGACGGCACAAATGCGAGTAATATAATATCATA
>JAZNHM010000198.1:0-3511 GCA_045576955.1 Acutalibacteraceae bacterium
CTTCCTTACTTCATTCATTGTCTCAACATCATGGATTCCCATTAAATCAAATCGAAATCCGTCCAGTTTATATTCCTTCGCCCAATAGGTTGAGGAGTCAACGATGAGCTTTATAAGATTGCTCATGAAATTTCAATCTGAGGTAACTAATGAATTCCCAAGAATTTTTTTCACTTAGAAAGAAAATAATCGAAAGAGATTTCAAGTCTCTCAACAGTATGCAAAAGAAAGCGGTTCTCTCCACGGAGGGACCGCTTTTGGTGCTTGCCGGCGCAGGAAGCGGAAAAACAACCGTTCTTGTTAACCGCATAGCAAATCTTATAAAATACGGAAAAGCTTATTATACCGATGAATATACATACCTTCCCGATGACGGTGAGCTTCAAGTTATGAAGGCCTATGCCGACGGAATTATTGATGATTTATCGGGTATGGAAAGTCTTTTGAGCGTTGATGCTGCAAAACCCTGGGAAATCCTTGCGATTACCTTCACTAACAAAGCTGCAGGGGAACTTAAAGAAAGACTTGAGAGAATGCTCGGCGAGCAGGCTCTCGACATTTGGGCAAGCACATTCCATTCATCTTGTGTCAGAATTCTCAGAAGAAACGCCGATTATCTCGGTTATACTTCAAACTTCACTATCTATGACACAGACGACAGCAAGCGCGTTATTAAGGACTGCATCAAACAGCTCGGCTTTTCCGAAAGCAACATCCAGCCCAAAACCGTTCTCGGCGAAATAAGCAGAGCAAAAGACTATCTTATTTCTCCGTCGGAATACATCAAGGAAAACTATCTTGATTTCAGAAAACGCAACATCGGCTCGGTTTACGAAGCATATCAGAACCGCCTTAAATCCGCCGATGCAATGGATTTTGATGACATCATTGTCAATACCGTACGTCTTCTTCAGGATAACCCCGAAGTACGTGAATACTATCAGCGCAAATTCAAATATATAATGGTTGACGAGTATCAGGATACAAACCATGCGCAGTATCTTCTTACTTCATTGCTTGCAGGCGGATATAAGAATATCTGCGTTGTCGGTGATGATGACCAGAGTATTTATAAATTCAGAGGCGCAACAATCGAGAATATCCTCAGTTTTGAAAATCAGTATAAGAATGCTCAGGTAATCCGTCTTGAGCAGAACTACCGTTCAACTCAGAATATTCTTGATGCAGCAAATGAAGTTATTTCAAACAATGAAAATCGAAAAGGCAAGAACCTCTGGACCGATAACGGAAAAGGAGACCTTATTGTTTACCATTCGTCGGATTCTGACAGAGAAGAAGGCGTTTTTGTTGCCGATAAGATTCTCGAAGGAATCAGAAACGGCGCAAAACACAGCGATTTTGCCGTTCTTTACAGAATGAACTCGCAGTCGAACCTTGTTGAGCAGTCGCTTGTCAGAATGGGTATTCCTTACAGGCTTATCGGCGGCCATAAATTCTACGACCGTAAAGAAATCAAGGATGCCCTTGCTTATCTGAGCGTTATAGTAAACCCCAACGACAGCGTGAGACTTCAGAGAATAATCAATGTTCCAAAGAGGGGAATAGGCGACACGTCTATGGCAGCTGCCCAGGAAATCGCCGACGGACTCGGAATCGGACTTTTCGATGTTATTAAATCCGCCGATCAGTTCCCGAAGCTTAGCAGAAGCGCAAAGAAAATGACGGAATTTGCCGCAATGATTGAAAGCTTCATTGACGATTCCGAAACCACCGAACTATCAGAGCTTCTTAAACGTGTGCTTAATGTTTCCGGATATAATGCATCACTTTCTCTTGAACCAGAAACAAAAGAGGACAGACTTGCCAACCTTGATGAACTTGCAAACAACCTTATGCGATTCACCAAGGATAACGAAGATGCAACTCTCAATGATTTCCTTCAGGAAGTTGCTCTTATGACGGATATCGATAACTATAACGCGGATGCTGAATCCGTTGTTATGATGACCATTCACGCTGCAAAAGGTCTTGAATTTCCTGTTGTTTTCCTTATAGGAATGGAGGAATCCATTTTCCCGTCCGATATGTCTTCAATGGCTGGTGCGTCGGAAATTGAAGAAGAACGCCGCCTTGCATATGTCGGCATAACAAGAGCAAAAAGAAAGCTTTATCTCACAAGAGCGAGAACAAGAATGCTTTTCGGTCAGACACGATTCAATCAGCCGTCAAGATTTATAAGAGAAATTCCTGACAAACTTCTTGAAAAATCAGGCGGAGAGATTGTCAGAACTTTTTCTCAATCTTCTTCATCTGCTCAAAGACCGCAGACCCCTTCAAGAGGCTTCACATCCGCTCCGACTCATTCAGCACCTGCTGCAAACACAACTCAGTTCAACGTCGGAGATACTGTTATGCATAAAACATACGGCGAAGGGGTTGTGCTCAGTGCAAAGCCGATGGGCAACGATACCCTTCTTGAAATCGCATTCACAACATCTGGCACCAAAAAGATTATGGCAAACTTCGCCAAAGTCGAAAAAATATAATAGTCAAAGCAGGCAGATTTCTCTGTCTGCTTTTTTTGTTGTCATAAAGACACAGCTTGCTCATATAATTTTATAAAAAAGCTTTGGAGGTTAAAAATGGGCAAGTCAAAATATAAATACAAGGTATATAACGGTAAAGTTTTCAAGGAAATGCTTGAAAACTCAAGGGTCTTTATCCTTGTTGCATTGTTCTCAGTTGGAATAATTGTTGGCGCATCGGCAATAAAGAATGACGGTGAAATGATTGAAAAAATCAAATACATAATCAGCAATTTCGCAATGCAAAGGGCAGGGCAGGGGATTTTTGAAAATTTCATCAATTCATCACTTGTAAACCTTGTATTTGTAATTCTTTCCGTATTTTTTGCTTTTTCATTAATAGGATATCCGCTGATTATGCTGTTACCGTTTATAAGAGGAGCGGCAATCGGAGCTGTCAGCGGATATTTATATCTTGAATATAAATTTATGGGCCTTGGTTACAGTTTACTTATGATTTATCCGTCTGCAGTGCTTTGTATGGTTGCGATGACAATCATTTTCAATGCATCATGCGAATATTCGCACAATGCATATCTTAAAGCTATAACAGGCAGAGGTCATTTTGAAAAAGATGAAACAAAATTATTTCTAATCAGACAAATTATTTTTTCGATTATTGTTGCGGTTTCATCATTAATTGATGCATTGAGTGTTGCATTATTCTCCGGATTTTTTCTTTTTTGAAACCTTATTAAGGGGATTGGAGTCAACTGCCGCTCGAAGCTGTTCAGAATAAACATGTGTATAAATCTCAGTTGTTGAAAGATTTTCATGACCGAGGATTTCTTTAAGCTGAAGAGGGTCAACATCGCCGTATTGATACATAAGAGTAGCGGCTGTATGACGCAGTTTGTGAGTTGAAAAACCCAATCCGTCAAGTCCGCTCTTTTTCAAATAGCCTTCAACCATTTTTTGAACGCTCTGTTTGCTGATTCTCTTCTTCTGATTACTTATAAACAGAG
>JAZNHM010000199.1:0-23990 GCA_045576955.1 Acutalibacteraceae bacterium
ATTTCGACTTTCATTTTCAAGAAAATGTTAAAAAAACTTTACTTTGTGAACAAACCTAAAAACTTAACAAGAATCAGCACTGACAGTCCTGTTTTCAAATTATTTCTGCCTCTTTTAATGTTCATTCTATCTTTTTAAAAGGAGATAAAAAGTGAGGTTAGATATACATTTTTTAATGATATATATACTTGCTTTTTAATTATCAAAAAATTACACGCCCCTTCGTCGAAACGAAGGGGCGTATTTAAATTAATTTGTTGTAAACACTGAATTAAACGTTTTCTTCTCTGTGTTCAGTCTGTGTAATCTTATCCTTTTCATCTACAACACCGTCACCATTGGTGTCAGCATATGTGTAATGATTCTGGATAGCAACGATATCTGCTGCGTCAACAACATTATCATGGTTAGCATCAGCTGCAACGAACATCTGATGTTCCATATCAGCTTCTGTGTTCTTACCGTTTGCAATTACAAACTGTACGTAAGATGCGTCAGAACCGTCAATACGTGTATCGCCGTTAAGATCACCGTAAATAACCGCATAATATCTGAATCTCTCAAGAGTTCTGATACGGCCTGAGAAGTAAGCACCAGTACCGTTACCACGGCCTGTGGGGCTGAATTCAACTGTGTTACCAATTGCATCGTCAAGAGTCATGCCTGCGATAGTAAGTGAACCATCGTCATTAACCATTGTATCGTTAATACCGGTACCTTCAGCAAGACCGAAGATATGACCAACAAGACGGTTGTTAACATTTGAAACTGCGATTGAATCTACTGTACCTGCATTCTCTGAAGGAAGAACCGAAGGAATTGTGTTAAACACAAGGCTCTGGATAGCTTCATTAAGTAAAGCAGCCTGTGCATCAACTCTATCCTGGCTTTCACAGTCGATTGTTGAGTCAGCTCTAAGACTATTTGCATCTCCGAGAACTTCTTCAAGAACATCAAGACCGCTTGCGTAACCGAGAACTGCATCATTCTTGTTAGGATCGTTAACAATTTCTGTTGCCATTGCGATGTAGTTGTCAAGCTGAGTCCAATCAGCGAAGCCGGTGAAGATAACGAGCTTTCTGATCGCATCAAGGATACCCTGGTATGCTGCGGTTACCATTGACTGAGTTACTTCGT
Organism: Acutalibacteraceae bacterium; assembly: GCA_045576955.1. GTDB lineage: Bacteria > Bacillota > Clostridia > Oscillospirales > Acutalibacteraceae > CAG-177. The sequence goes on from JAZNHM010000199.1 coordinate 1,138, forward strand.
TTGAAGAAGCAGCGCTGGAAACAACCTTCTGTCTGAGTGAGTATGCGTAGTCATATGCTTCCTGGAGATAGCCGAACGAGCCCGCTGTGAATACCTTTGTTACTTCGGGAGAACCGTTTACGAGCTGACCTGTGTACCTGTAGTTACGACCTGCATCGAACATATAGTAGTTTTCCTTTGCATAATCAAGTGCCCAGTCAAGGATGATAAGGTCGCCCGCATTCTGCATCGGGATTGAACGTGAAGATTCAGCCTGCTCATATCTGTATGAAACAGTATCAATCTGGTTGTAAAGTGATCTTCTGTTCTGATAGAGAGCTGTGATGTAATCTACATAGCAGTTATAGAAATCAACATATGCCTTCTGATAATCGCTCTTCTCCTGGAGCATTCTCAAATTCATAATACTTGTAAGAGTTGAATCTGTAGGAACAGGAGGAGTTGAACCAAGACCGATGTTAGGAGTTGAAATCTTGAATGAGCTATCGATAAGCTTGAATGCCTTGCGGTAAAGGATGTAACCGCCTGTGGGATTACCTTCTTCATCAACAGCGGGCTCATATCTGAAGTCATTAGCAGTTAACCAGCTAACAATCTGATTTGCCTGAGCTTCAGTCATATTGTTCCACTGAATGTTACCGTCGTAAGCGTTTTCTGAGTTGTAGGTAATATCAAACTGAAGAGCACCTGTGCCAAGAAGCGGATAGAGTGCAAGTCTGATGATTGATTCGATTTGACCTTCGTCAGTAATTGCAACGTCATGTCTCGAATCTTCTGCATATTCAAGTGCAAGAGCAATCTGCTCATAATTGGTTGCATTGAACATATTCATCGATTCGGACGAAATTGTTTCACCTGTAACATCATCAAAGAACGGGAAGTTAGAAGTTGATGTTGTGTAGAAGGGATACATTGCACCGGGCATACCGGGCTCACCGTCAACGGGATAACCTGGATCTGTATCTGTTGATGCAACATAATCACCGTCAGCATCATTCATAACTGAACGTCCATCGCCGTTGGGATCCCAAATGTCGTTGGATCTGAGCTGAGTCTCAATTGAGAACATAAGCCATTCGCCGTAAGCATTGGGAAGATCATTTTCTACGAAGGATCTATAGGTGTCTACATATTCCTGAGCATCTTCAAGAGCCTTATCAGCATTTGTGTAGAAATATTCTTTACCCTGGAAATCTTCGGGAGCAAAGGTCTGGTATTCATTACCGTACTCTACCATATCGCTTCTGCCTGATCTGGGATAGAATGATGCATATGCGAAATCAGTATACTGATAATATTCCTGACCGTAAGGTACTGTATCATCAATAACTGTTGTTTTTGTGAATGCGCTTGTCTTATAATCTTCGCGCCAGTAAACATCATAGGATTCAATAACAGGATTGCCTTCTTCGTCAACCTCTGTCTTGCTCTCAACTGCAACATAATATGCATTCTTGAGAAGCTCAAGGTCACTCTTTGCAGATGCGTTATCAGGATAAGTTGCAATAAGTGCATCGTTGCTGAGCTTGATGCTGTAGGTACCGTTGTCATTTCTTACTACGGTTGCCTTTCCGTCACAAGCTGCCTCTGCATCTGCTTCGTTATCAAGCGACTTGAAGAGAGTTGCATTGACATGATCTGTAAACTTCTTAGTGTATGCTTCAAGATCTGCAAGCTTATAGTATGCAATGCCGTTTCTTCCGAGATATTCCTGATCGTAGGGTCTTTCGTAGTCAGCCGAGAAGATAAGGGGAAGAAGTGTTGCAAGAAGCGGTCTCTTAAACTGATTGATTCTTACAAGGAGATTGTAAATAAGCTGAGGAAGAGCTGCATTTGAACTTGAGCAGTCAAGAAGACCGTCAAGAGTTGTGATTGAAGGAGCTGTGTAAGTTGCATTTGAATAAGGTCTGCGGTCAATTGAAAGAAGAAGAGTATGGTCGTTAACAATAAGAGCAAGAACTCTGTCGATTACTCTGATAAGAACCTGGATAACAGGAAGGTTAAGTTCGCCGGAGGGATCCATATTAACTGAAAGAAGATTAAGGATACCCTGAAGGTCAAACTCACAGAGGTTACCGAGAAGCCAGTCAAGCACAAACTGCTGTGAACCGTGGATATCGGGAAGCCATGATGTGGGAATAAGCTTGAAGAGAGTGTTATCTAAAAGAGTATAGATCGCATCATATGCAGGGTCGTTATCGTCTGTTGCCTTAGGAGTTCTATCTGCAAAGTTAGTGTATGTTGCTGAAAGATAATTATTAACAGCATCCATAAACACACCCTTTTCAAGAGTGAAATTGGAGTTGCCGTTTCCATCTACTTCACCATCATAGTTGTAAGCGTTAAGAACACCATTTGAATTAAGAGTACCTGTAAACATGGGAAGGTAGTTTGTGAAGCCCCAAACGAGGAATTCACCTGCGAACTTCTCAAGCGAAGTGTCGGTGTCAAGCTTTTCCTGGTCGGAAAGGTCGAGCTGAGTGTTGAGGTAAGCTGCAAGGTATGAGCAACCGATGTCAAGAGCAGCCTGAGGAACTGTGATTGTCTTCTGGTAGTTGCCTGCAGGATCCTTAACTGTGATTGTCTTTTCAACAGTGTAGGCAATGGGAGTGATGTTAACACCGTTTGAGTCGAAAACATCGCCCGATCTTGCTGTCATCTGCTCGTGATAAGCATCAAGACGTGCAAAATAGTTGTTTTCAGGAAGAAGGGGTGATGCAAGACCTGCAAGACCGTAAGCAAGAACGGAAGGAATTGTATCTGCCCATTCAGGCCAGTAACAACCGGGGATCATATCGTCAAGAAGCATCTTGATAAGGCAGGCATAAACCTGCTTTGTGCTGATGACATAGTACTGTCTGATCATTGTGGGGTTTCTGTAGTTAGAACCGTCGGGTTCTGTTGTGTTAACAACTGCGCCGCCATCAAAGTAGCAGTAAATTTTGGGAGTCTTTGTACCGTCAGCATTTTCTGTATAAGTATCAACGTAAACGAGTTCTTCGTAATCATATGTGAGATAAAGAGAATCGATTGCGGTTTCATCTGCACCGTTAACGATATTCATATCTGCATCATATGCATAGTATTCGTTAAGTTCGTCTGCAGTGTAGATGAGAGTTGAATCACCGAATACACCAAGACCGGGAAGAAGGTTGATAGCAAGACGTGCAATGTCGTTAAGAAGTGACATGAAGTTATCCTGAATGTGGATACCCTGATAGTCAATCTTGATAAGAGCATCGAGACCGCCGTCATCGAGGAACCACTTAACAAGAGCGTTAATCTGACCAACAGGAGTATCTGAATCGGGATAGTTTGCATAGTCAAGATCAGGAGCGCCGTTTGCAACAAGAAGATCTTCAACCGCACCGATGATGAGGTTATACATCATATCTTCCTTAATTGCAGGGTCACCCATCGGGTACTGCTCTGTGATTTCAACGCCGACGAGGTCAACGATGAGCTCTGAAAGCATGGGAGTGAGCATACCGCCGAGAAGAGCCTGAAGAACGTTGGAAATGAGCTGATAGAAGCTCATGGTGTTGTTTTCAAGTGCGCCGTCGAGGTCACGGTCGGACTGAATAGGTGTTGCACCAAGGTCAGCGCCGCCGGGCTGGTTTGCAAGGCCGGGAAGAAGAGGCTCTGCATTCTTGCCGAGCATTGAGTTACCGCCCTGATAAATGTATTCGCCTGTACCTTCGATAAGTGCCCAGTCAACAAGCTTCTGAACCATATCATCAAGACCATTAACTTTTTCAACCTCTGGAGTGTTGGGGTCGTCAAGGTCGTTTCCGTTTGCACCGTTCATAACTTCTGCATCGGAGTTGATAAGAAGACCGTAAAGAAGGTCTTTAAGTGCGCCACCGAGGTTATCGACTGCAGCGTTGGGGCCGAGGAAATCCTTGAGAAGGTCGTCGATAGTGCCTTTAAGTATTGAACCTACACTGAATTCACCGCCGAGAATATCTCTGAGGATGGGTGCGAGAGCGTCTGCAACGATCGTGATAAAATGCTCAAGAACGAGCGTATCGTCGTTGTTTGATCTGAGGTAGTTCAGCGAAACAACACCGCCGAGTCTGCCGAGACCTTTATCTTCGTCAAGAAGGTCACCGAGAACCGCTCCAGCTATGCCAATCAAGAGGTTACCGCCGGTAAGAGCTTCTCCAATAGCATAGAGAGATCTGATAGCCAAGTCAACATTTCTCAGATCAAGATAGCCCTTATCGCTGGCAACACCTGGTGCCGTAAGACCATACTTCGCTTCAACATTTGCGGGGTAAATTCCCGCATCGTAAAGGCGTGCGTCCAAATTAAGACCTGCGTTTGCCTCGAAGATTTCGACACCGAGTTCCTTGTCAAGGTCATCCATGGTCAAATACAGGTTAGCCTCTGCAAGTAACTCGTCAAGCATATCAAGGATATAACCTGCTGCCTGACCGTAGGACAGATAGTAACCGCCAACATTGTTAGTGCTGGGTGTGTGCCAGTCGTTGTTTTCAGCAATATAAGCATATGACGGGAGATAAGCTGCTGTCATAATCATAACCGCTGCCAACAAAACTGCCAAAAGTCGTTTTGCCTTTTTCATATTTGCACCTCCATAAGAATATACCGCAATTGCTTGCGGCGGAACCCCTTGCAAGAGAGTTCCATTGCCAGGCATTTCTGAAATGCCTATATTTACGCTATTTACTTTATAAAGGACTTGTTGCACAGTCCGTGCAATTTTTTAAACATTTTGTAAACAAATTATGAACATTTTATGAACCTGACGTTCTTTTGTGTAATTTTTACAAACAAAAAAGTTATCGTTTGTTCACAATTCACAAGAAGATTCGTAAATCAAAAACGGGACGGTACTCAAGCCATCCCGTCAACAAATTATCAACATGGTACTTTGTTTTGCCTGAATGATGTGCGTTTTCGAAACACTCGCAAAGGGTAAAACCGAACAATTTTGGCGCGTTTTGACCTATTTTGCTAAATCAATCAAAGCAAATAAATCGTCAATAAGCGGCACTTCCGCCCTATTCAAGCGTGAAATATGCTCGTGACCGCTTGTGAGCAAAACGCAGTCTGCGCCAAGCTCTTTTGCCATATCTGCATCGTGTTCAAGATCGCCGATAACAAGAATCCTGCCGCTTTTTCCATCGGTTTTGTCAAGATAATTCTTGGCCCTTTCTATCTTTGAACCTGCATAAAAATCCGCTGAACCCAGCACGGCATCGAAGCATCCGTCAAGCCCGTATTTCGCGATATTTGCACAAAGCTGGGCGTTATTTGATGACGAAACAACAGCCTGTTTAATTCCGCAAGAACAGAAATACTCTATTGCTTCACGCGCACCGTCTGTCAATCCGCATTCGGACAGATGGCGTAGATAGCCCTCATTATATTGTTTTATGATAACGGAATAATCCTCTTTTTCCATATCAAAAACGCGGTCGTAGAATTTACGGATAGGTACCCCGATGCATTCTTTATAAAAATCGGCATCAATATGCGGCATACCGCGCAAATCAAGCATATCGTTAACGCTCGCAAGCGATGCAGAAAGGTCGTTGAGAAGTGTTCCGTTCCAATCCCATATAACATGTGTATACTCCGACATTTTTTCACCTCGGTTGCATATATAGAATGGTTATAGTATAATAATAATGGTGATAATATGAACACATTTGATAAAATTTACTCTGTTGTCAGAAAAATCCCTAAAGGAAAAGTCGCATCTTACGGCACTGTTGCTGCGATGGCGGGCAATCCAAGATGGTCAAGGGTTGTCGGCTATGCATTGCACGTCAATCCCAAACCGGGAGAAATCCCATGCCATCGCGTTGTTACGCGAAACGGCGAAGTTTCTAAAGCATTTGCCTTCGGTGGGGAAAATATGCAAAGAATCCTTCTGAACGAAGAAGGGGTAGAGTTTCTTCCTGACGGAAGAGTTGATATGAATAAATACGGTTGGCTCGGATTTACTGAGTCAGAGCAGGAGTAATTAAACCGTCATCGGCAATTGAAACACCTTGAGGCTCATAACTTTCCACTCTGTCAAAGAGAGCGCGTCCGTCTGCGCCCGTAAGAAGCCTTGTTTCACAGTTTTGCTGTTTAAGCGGCATAATTCTGATGCCCATATCCCCTTCTCTGCCTATTTCAAGAGTTATTACACAGGAATCAAGATTCTTGCTGTTGAACCAAAAATTGCCCACGCTGTAAACAATCGGCACATTTTTATAGAATTCCATACCCTGCAAGCAGTGGGTATGACCGCCGATAACAGCATCAACACCCGCATCAATATATTCACGGGCAAGAGTTTTCTGCTGGTCATCAAGAACGGTTGTATTTTCCGTACCCCAATGCACATAAGCAACAAGGATGTCGCACTCGGCATCCGCTTTTTTTATTGTATCAATAAATGCGGTACTGTCGTAAGTGCCCATAATTCCGTGGGTTTCAGCCGTTGCAACAGGGTTGAATGAGGTTGTTTTTTCTGCACAGCTTGCCGCAACAATACCCACTTTAACTCCGTTGACAATAAAATAATAAGGTTTTGCAGCTTCATCAAGATTTGAGCCCGCTCCGACAAACGGCATTTCCGCCTTTTTCAGATTATCGATTGTATCAAAGAATCCAACCTCACCGTAATCATAAATGTGATTATTGGCAAGCGAAACGATATCCGCACCCAGATCCCTGAAAAGTTGAATTTTATCGGGTTCAACCTGAAAAGTCCACGTTTTTCCGGGTAACGGTTCGCCGCGTTCACCGATCGTGAATTCATTATTTATCATAAAAACATCGCAGGCATTGAGGTGATCAACAACAGATTTATCAATGCAGTTGAGCACTCCACCCATCTCATTCGCGTGTACCATAGGACGGAAATCCTTATCAAAAAGGATGTCTCCTGCAAAAGCAACACTAAATGAATCCTTGCCGTTATTACCGCAATTTTTAATATTATCAGCAGTATAATTACCGGAAAGAATGTCTTTAGTGACATAATATGAATATCCGGTCACGGAAAGCCAGGTTTTTTCAGTGTATGTACCCGAATCAACAGCAGAAACAAGGCGAAGAACAATATCTTCACCCATATTTTCAAGATATTCTGCTGTTACAGGTAAACCCGATACCGTTGAAAGCTTTGATGCAGCAGAAACATAGTCAAAACCTGCCTGAGTTGTTGAAGCAACAGATATCTTATCCGGCTCTACAACAACCTTGCAAGAACTCATTGAAAATAGCACTAATGTAATTATTAAAATGACTGATACATATTTTTTCATCAGAACAGACCTTCTAATTTGCTTTTCAGCTCAATGATTTCACTGATTTCTTCGCTGACAGCTTTCAAATATTCAAACATTTTTTCATCGCGTATCAAATACAAAGCTGCTTTTCTGACTTCTTTTATAAAAGAGCGGTCAAGCGGCTTTTTTTCTCGCGCAATAGGACACATTGTTGCCCTCGGGTCGTAAACAACCTCGATATTCACCTTTCCGTCTTCCTCAGTAACAATAGGAAATGCAGGAAAAATGCGGCAAGCAAGCGGCCTTTCTTTTCTGTCGCACTCACCTGAACATATAACCATCGGATAACCGTAATTCCCTTCGGTTTCACATATCTCGAAGCCCTCTTTACCCTTAAAAAGCTCCTCTTCTCCAGGGAAAAGCCACATCCCCTGGCTGTCTCCACGGCAGCAAAGCCCGTCGCAAAGTCTGCCGCAATTATAAAATCCCAAAGGAGTTTTATGATAAAGACGCTCATAAGCCTCTCTGAGTACGGGGTTTTTTATTTCATTCATATTGTCTGCATCCTTTCAGCAAAAGCCTGAAGTGAAAAATCACAAAGTGTTTTGGGGTGGTCAAGATATTTTTTTAAAACAACCTTGGCATTTTCAAGATTTTCATCAGATTTATCTGTGAAAAGCGCAATGGATGATTTGATAACTTCAAGTGCAATAAATTGCTTTTCTGCCCAAGGCATAAGTTCAGAAATCATAGGATTATCAATAGATTTCATCGCTTCACAGCATTTATTGAGAGCATCCGCATAAGCAGTGATGTCACTGTATGCGCCAAGCTTGTCGCCGGCAAAAAGCTTTTGCTGCGCATCGTTAAGCGCCTGGTTAAGCATAGGTGAATTTTCAACCTTAAGGCACGAGGTCAAAAGATTGTCAATAAACGGCATAAGTGTTTCTTTATGTTCTCCGAGAATGATTTCACAAGCTTTATTCCAGGATTCAAATGGGTTATATGCAACAGGATTCCAAAGATAATCACATACAGTAAGCAACGGAATTCTGCTTGACAAACAGTATTCCATAACATTTGAAATTATACCCTCAGAATAACGGTAAAGGTCTTTTTCTCTACCGTTGAGATAGCCTATATGCATTTCGTTATACATTTCAGCATCGTTAACAGGAAAATTATCCCAATATAGCGGCTTGTGATTGGTTGCGTTTTCAAAAACGACCGCTTCTTTTACTGTTAACTCCTGAGAACAAATATTTTTACCCGTCCAGAAAATACTCACATCGGAAGGAATACCTTTCCCAAGTTTGGAAACATAATATTCTTCGCCCGTACCATGATAAACAAGAGGGCACACAGTAAGAGTGCATTCGTGATTCAGATTCTTGATAAACGAGTAAAATTTATTGATAAGATATACATGCGCATTGACAGCTTCACCGTCAAAAGCAATTTTATCCTCCTCAAAATAGAGATTTTCAGGAATATCATCAACAAGCAGTCCGAAATTCTTTATTCCAACGCCGTAAAGCTGTTCCGCTTTACAGGCAAGCTTTTCAAAATCTTCTTCCGAGGAATACTTCATACTCAGTCCGGGAGCAACACAAAAATGAAAATCGACAAAATTTTCGCGGCAAATCTCTGCAATTTCCGAAAGCTGCGAAAGTTCTTTTTCCGGATACAAAACATCCCATTTATCGCGGTGATACGGGTCATCTTTCGGGGCATAATAGTATGTGTTCATACCGTAAAACGACATAAGTTCAAGCATCATTTTACGGTTTTCGTGAGTCCACGGATCACCGTAGAACCCTTCTATATAGCCCCTTTTGGCAAATAACGGGTAATCTTCGACCATACCGACAGGCAACTCACCGTCATCACACATTGACAGTATTCTGTTGACTGCTCTGAAAAGCGATTTCTTGCCCGAAACGGTCACCATCATTCTGTAATTTCCGCCGTCTTTTTCGCCGCTGATGAAGTATTTTTCATCGGTTACACGGTATGCTTCATCAACGTACTCCGTTCTAGCGGTGTTTTCTTTGATAATGTAAATGTAAAGTATATCGCCTTTACAATCACAAAGCGTTTTTTTGCTTGCAATACTGTCTGCAAATACACTTTCATACCCCTCAAAAACTATTTTTGAAGGTAAAAATTCAACCCATTCGCTGATGTTTGTTTTTTGGAAAGCAGGATATATCATAATGACTTTATCTCCCCACTGTATTTTTTGATATAAGCCTCATTTATCTCGTCGCCACCGTCAACATTGCTGCTTGAGAATACCTCCGGCATATATCCTTCTTCAACCATAATTTCAACTGCTCTTGCTTCAATCGCATTGAGAATTGCAGCGCCTGCGGCAGTTGATGTGGGAGCAACATTTCTGCCGATTTTTTCAATGGTCATTGAAGCATCGCCGATGCATCCGCAATTGTCAATAACAATTTCTCCCGCTTCATAAAGCTTCTTACCGCTTGAATGTCTGGATTTACCCTGCATTGTGTGGAGCATATTTGTTATTACCACGGTTTTCACGCCCCTCTCTTTTGCGATAAGCGCAAGGTCAATCGCCACACCGTTTCTGCCTGAATTTGAAAAAAGGAAAAGAACATCTTTATCCGTTATGTTATTAAAATCAAAAATAATCTCACCGTAACCCTCAAGTCTTTCGAGAGCAGTGCTTTTTGATGCGCTTTCATGAAGCATAAGACCCGATTCAAGAATGGGGTTAACATTAACAAGTCCACCCGCACGGTAAAAAATTTCCTCGGCAAGCATATGCGAATGACCCGTGCCAAAAGCATGCACTCTTCCCCCATTTTCGAGGGTATCCGCAACCGCTCGTGCAGCTTTTTCAATATTATCCATCTGCTCCGTCATAATACGGCTCATGATTTTCTGTATGTTTTCAAAATATTCAACTGCTTTTGACATGTTTATCCCTCCGGATCTTATTTCTTATATTCTAATCTCTGTGCGAGAAAATATCAAGTTTTTTATAAAATTACTTTATTTTTATTTTTGACTGTGTTATACTGAAATCAATTTAAATTGGAAGGTGTACCCTATGAAACGACAAAGCGGAATTCTTATGCACATTTCTTCTCTCTACGGCGATTATTCAATCGGTAATTTCGGAAAGAACGCATTTGAATTCATTGATTTTCTCAAAGACTGCGGTTTCTCCGTATGGCAGGTTTTGCCGTTTACGGTAACCGATGAATATAATTCCCCTTATAAATCATTTTCGGCATTCGGCGGAAACCCTTATTTTATTGATCCTGAAAAGCTGTTTGAGGACGGTCTTATATCAAGAGATGACCTTGAAAACTGTAAACAGAAAACACCGTATTCCTCAGAATACAAAAGACTTTCCGAGGAAAGAATTCCTCTTTTGAGAAAAGCTTATAAAAACCTCAAAAACACTGATGCAGTTGATGAATTCATAGAAATTCATCCGAGAATCGAAGCTTTTTGCCGATTTATGACACTTCGTGAGCAAAACGGGCTCAAGCCGTGGCAGGAATGGGAATTCGATGAAATCACAGACACCGAAACACTCGGTATGTGGAAATTTATTCAGTACGAATTTTTCACCCAGTGGAAAAAGGTCAAGGAATACGCAAACGCAAAAGGAATCAGCATTATCGGTGATATTCCCATCTATGTTTCGGACGACAGCTGTGACGTATGGGAAAACAGAAGCCTTTTCCAGCTCAACGAAAAAGGTTATCCCTCAAGAGTCGCTGGCGTTCCTCCCGATTATTTTGCAGAGGACGGTCAGCTCTGGGGCAACCCGCTTTACGACTGGGATGAACTGAAAAAAGACGGTTTCGGCTGGTGGAAAGAGAGAATCGACCACGCTCTCGATATGTTTGACGGAGTAAGAATCGACCATTTCAGAGCGATTGAATCATATTGGTCGGTCGATGCAAAAGAAAAAACCGCAAGAAACGGAAAGTGGATACAAGGACCCGGCATTGACTTTGTTAGTGCAATCAAAGAAGGCCACGAAGATAAACTCATTATTGCAGAAGATTTGGGTGATATAACGGACGAAGTTCGTGCACTTGTTGAAGAAAGCGGTTTTCCCGGAATGAGAGTATTCCAATTCGGTTTCCTTGACGACGGCAACAGCATTCATATGCCCCATAACTATATCAGTAATTCCGTTGCGTATTCGGGTACTCACGATAACAACACAATTTTCGGTTTCCTTTGGGAAAGCGGAGAAGATGTGCGCAAAAGAGCACTTGACTACTGCGGATTTTCGGGCGGCGACTGGGGCGGAGCATCTCCCCTTTTCCTCAGAACAATCTTTGCAAGTGTCAGCGACCTTGCAATAATCCCGATTCAGGACTTTCTTATGTACGGCTCAGACACAAGAATCAACACACCCGGCGTTGCAGACGGCAATTGGAGCTACCGTGTAACAAAAGACCAGCTTATGAACGCCGACAGAGAATTTTTCAAATCACTCAACAGAATTTACAAGAGGTAAAAATGGAATTAAAAAACTTTTTTGATATAAGTGAAAGAATAAAAACCGCAAGCGATGCCGCACTTATAAAAGCAAAGGCAAAGTTTGATGAAATCGACTCAATTGCGGAATATAATCAGCAGAAAGTGCTTTCGGCGTTCATTGAGAACAGAGTCAGCGAAACGGATTTTTCAGGCTCGACGGGCTACGGATACGGCGATGCAGGCAGAGAAAAGCTCGACAGAATCTATGCCGATATTTTCGGCGCAGAAGATGCAATAGTGCGCCACACTTTCACCTGCGGCACTCACACCCTTGCAGTTGCCCTTTTCGGCGTGCTCAGACCGGGCGACACCATGCTCTGCGTGACGGGCACTCCCTATGACACAATCCACAGCGTTATCGGAATAAGCGGCGAGGGAATGGGTTCACTCAAAGATTTCGGCGTTAACTATGCTCAGGTTGACCTCGGTAGTGACGGCAGACCCGATATGGCGGCAATCGAAAAAGCACTTGAGATGAATCCTAAGATGGTATATATACAGCGTTCGAGAGGTTACAGCCTCCGCCCGACTCTTTCCGTTGCTGAAATCGGTGAAATTGCGGCACTTGTTCACGCAAAAAGCAATGCGGTTGTTATGGTCGACAACTGCTACGGCGAACTTGTTGAAAAAAACGAGCCTACCGAAGTCGGTGCAGACCTTATGGCAGGTTCACTGATAAAAAATGCAGGCGGCTCAATTGCAAGAACGGGCGGCTACATAGCGGGCAAAAAAGAGCTTGTCGAACTCTGCGCATACAGAGCAACAACCCCCGGTCTCGGCAAAGAGGTCGGATGCACGCTCGGCGAAAACAGAAATATGTTTATGGGCATTTTCCATGCGCCTCACGTTGTGGGAGAAGCACTGAAGGCGGCTGTTTTTGCGGCATCATTATTTGAAAATCTCGGCTTCAAGGTCACTCCGACGAGCGACGAAAGCCGTCACGATATCATTCAGGCACTCTGCCTTGAAAACGCAGAAAGGCTTGTTGAATTCTGCAGAGGAATTCAGAGCGGAGCTCCGGTTGATTCTTATGTAACTCCCGAACCGTGGGATATGCCCGGTTACGACAGCAAGGTCATTATGGCAGCCGGTGCATTCATTCTGGGTTCGTCAATCGAACTTTCCGCAGATGCTCCTCTTCGCGAGCCTTTTGCGGTCTGGATGCAGGGCGGCATCAACTTCCACTCGGCAAAAACTGCAATTATGCTTGCAGCCGAGGGTCTTGCAAAGAAGGGACTGGTATAAGTGGAATATAAGGGCATTACCCGTGATTCACTTTTTATGCTTGCAGATAACCGATTCAGGGATTCGAGAGCATATTATGAAGAACATAAAGAAGAAATCAAAAACAACGTCACCGTACCTATGCGGCAGATTGCAGGAATCATTGGCGAGGAGCTTCTTTCGGTTGACCCGATGATGAATACAATTCCGACAAAGATGGTTTCGAGGGTGCGCAGAGACACACGATACACCAAAGATAAAAGTCTTTACCGAGAGAATATGTGGATAATGTTCATGCGACCGAAGCGTGAATGGGTGGGATATCCCTGTATGTGGTTTGAAGTCACTCCCCGTGAATATTCTGCAGGCGTAGGCTTTTACGGTGATGAACCCGGTCTGCTTGAAACATTCAGAAAAAATCTGCGTGAAAGACCCGATGAATTCAAAGCGGCGGCGGATTCTTGCAAAAAAGCAGGTTCGTTCTTTTTTAACAGAAAATATAAAAGACCTTTTCCAGGATGCCCCGAAGGTCTTGAAGAATATTACAACGCAAAGGATGTCGGATTCATCTTTATGTCAGGCGATCTTGATGATCTGAAGAATGAAAAGATAATTGAAATTCTCAGAGGAATTTATAAGCTTTACACTCCGATGTATAAATTTCTTCTCGGCATATCCGATGAATATTTTTCAAAGGGAGAATAACTATGGATTATTCAAAATTCAAAAGCGGAAGCGACATAAGAGGTTATGCACTCGGCGATGAAACTAATCCGCTTTATATGAGCGACGAAATGGTTATGTGCTCTGCAGCGGCATTTGCAACGTGGCTGAAAGCAAAAACCGGCAAGGAAGATATCTTTGTTTCAGTCGGTCACGACAGCCGTCTTTCTGCCGAAAGAATAAAGGCGGCCGTTATAAAAGCGCTTACTTCAAACGGAGTAAAAGTTGCTGATTGTTCACTCGCATCAACTCCCGCAATGTTTATGACAACGGTTGAGATGGGTTGTGACGGTGCGGTGCAGATTACCGCAAGCCATCATCCCAAAGACAGAAACGGTCTTAAATTTTTCACCCGCAACGGCGGACTTGACGGCTCGGATATAGCCGATATTCTTAAAACAGCGGGAGAAATAAACAATCCCATCGGCGATAAAATCGGTGAGTGTTCATCCTGTAATTTTATGGCCCGTTATGCCGAAATTCTCAGAAATATGATAATTGACGGTGTTGATGACAAATATGACCGCAATCATCCGCTTAAGGGAATGAAGATTGTTGTTGATGCAGGAAATGGCGTAGGCGGATTCTATGCAAAAGATGTACTTGCACCCCTCGGTGCAGATACATCGGGAAGCATCTATCTTGACCCCGACGGCAACTTCCCCAACCACGCTCCGAATCCCGAAAATGCGCAGGCAATGGAATGCGTTTCAAAGGCAACGGCAGATGCAAATGCGGATTTCGGCGTTATTTTTGATACGGACGTTGACAGAGCGGCGTGTGTCGGCAAGGGCGGGTTTGAAATCAACCGCAACCGACTTGTTGCTCTTGCATCAAAAATTGCACTCTCATCCTGCCCCGGCGGCACAATTGTTACCGACAGCGTAACTTCCGACGGTCTTGCGGAATTCATCGCAGCAAACGGCGGCAAACATCTGCGCTTCAAAAGAGGTTACCGCAACGTTATTAACAAGCAGATTGAACTTTGCGAAAGCGGTATTGAATGCCCTCTTGCTATGGAAACATCGGGTCACGCTGCATTTGCAGAAAACTACTTCCTTGATGACGGCGCATACCTCATAACAAAACTTATCATTGAAGCAGCTGCACTTTCAAAGAAGGGCACAAGCCTTGATGACCTTATCAAAAAGCTCCGCGAGGCAAAAGAAGAAAAAGAGCTCAGATTTAAAATTCTCTGTGACGATTTCCGTCCCGAAGGTGAAAAGGTCATTGAGCTTTTTGAAAACGAAGCCAAAAATTATGCAGGCTGGACTGCATGCGACGATAATCATGAAGGAATACGCATCAATGCGGATTCATCCTGCGGAAACGGTTGGTTTTTAATCCGATTAAGTGTTCACGACCCGATTATCGTCCTCAACTCCGAGAGTAACGAATACGGCGGCATTATGAAGATGTGCAAAGAAGTTTTCAAGGTTATTTCAGGAGCGAAAAATATTGATAAGCTCGATATTTCGACACTTGCACATTATATAAAATAAAGGAGAGGTAAAAATGATTGACAAAATCATCAGCGCATTTTTCGCAGTAGTCACGGCGGTTATGATGCTTTTCTACACCCCGACTCCCATCGCTCAGGTAAACCCCGAAACTCTTCCCGAAGCGAAGCTCACGCAGAGCATAACAGTTATGAGCTACAATGTTTATATCAAAGGTACAGGCGACAAATCTCCCGAAAACAGAACTCCGCTTGTTGCAGAAAACATCCGCAAGTATAACCCCGATTCGTTCGGTCTTCAGGAAGCAGACGAAGGCTGGATGGAAAGACTTCCTGCACTCATGACCGACTACGCTTATGTCGGCATCGGCAGAAACTCAAACAAGGGCGGCGGTGAAGCCAGTCCCGTTTTCTACAAAAAAGACAAGTACGACCTGCTTGATTCAGGCACATTCTGGCTTTCAAAGACTCCCGAAAAAGCTTCAAAAGGCTGGGATGCAATGTTCAAAAGAATCTGCACCTACGCTGTTCTTAAAGATAAGGAAACAGGCTTCACATATGCACATTTCAATGCTCACTTTGACCATCTCGGCGTTATTGCAAGGCTTGAATCAGTTGCGGTAATCGCAGAAAAGATTACCGAAATCGCACCCGATATCCCCGTTCTTTTCTCGGGCGACCTCAACCATTATAAGCACGCAGATATGTATGCAAGGGTCCTAGAAAGCGGTCTTAAGGACACAAAATATCTCGCAAAAACCGTAAGCGGCGGTAATGTTACATACCACGGATATTCCGAACTCGTCGAAAAAGATGCGCCTATAGATTTCATTTTTACAAACTCATTTGCATCAGATGTTGAAAGCTACGCAATCATCAGCGAAAAAGTCAACGGAATTTATGCCTCCGACCATCACCCGGTTGTTTCAACAATAACAATGATTAACGGCTAAGGAGTAAAATAATATGTATTTTAAATTAATGCAAAAAATAGTTGCGTTTTTCACAGCTCTTATTTCAACTTTCATTCCCGCAAACCCCGTTGAAGGCATCGACCCTACCCTGCCTCTTAAGAATGTAAACCCCAATGAAATTGCTGAAGCTGTTTTGTCGCAGGATATGACAATTATATCCTACAATGTCAAAATCAGCGGCGATGGTCTCAGATCCCCCGAAAAAAGAGCACCTATTATCATCGAAACAATTCTTGATGCAACGCCCGACTCATTCGGTCTCCAGGAAGCAGACAAGGCTTGGGTAGAGAGAATTGCTGCAGGTCTTGCAGACTATGCTTACATTGCAAAATACAGAGATGATGGCGTTTCCGAAGGTGAATCAAGCGCAATCTTTTATCTCAAAGATAAATACGAGCTTGTTGACTCAGGATCATTCTGGCTTTCCGAAACTCCCGACAAGCCTTCTATGGGTTGGGATGCGGTCTGCAACAGAATAACCTCATATGCAATCCTCAAGGACAAGACAACAGGCTTCACCTACGCTCACTTCAACACGCACCTTGACCACGAAGGCAACGTTGCTCAGGCTGAATCAATTGCACTCATTTCAGCTTATATTGCTGAAATTGCACCCGATATCCCTGTTGTGCTGACAGGCGACTTCAACTTCTCCGAGGGCACATACAACTATGAAACCGTTCTCAAGACAGGTCTTAAGGACTCAAAATATATGGCATCTGAATACGATGATCACGCAACATATCACGGCTATCACGTCATTCTGTCCGACAACAAACCTATCGACTATATCTTTGTTAACGGATACTGTTCATCGGTAAAATCCTATTCAATCAATTCGGATTTCAACCACCACATTCTCGCATCCGATCACCTTCCCGTAACCGTCGAGATGACACTCTTTAACGGAGGTACAAAATAATGTACAGAATTCTTTCTTTTAATCTCCTTTGCGCAGGAACGGGTCGCCGTACCTGGAGAAAACGCGTTCCGAAAGTTATCAGCATAATCAAGGAAACAGCTCCCGATTCATTCGGTGTTCAGGAAGCGCATTGGGAGTGGATGAAAAAGCTGTGCCGCTATCTCCCCGAATACGGTTATGTCGGCAACGGAAGAGAAGACGGCAAAAAAGACGGTGAATTCTCGGCTGTATTCTATAAAAAAGATAAGTTCGAAACAAGCGACAGCGGAAATTTCTGGATTTCCGAAACACCTGAGAAGCCTTCAAAGGGTTGGGATTCCGCTTGTACAAGAATTGCAACATATGTCAGACTTACCGATAAAGAAAACGGCAAATCATATATTCATTTCAACACTCATCTTGATCACGTCGGCAGAATCGCACAGATTAACGGTGCAAAGATGATTCAGGAAAAAGCGGCATCATTCGGCGGTGTGCCAGTAGTATGCACAGGTGATTTTAACGTTTTTCAGGATTCCGACTGCTACAACACAATGGTAAGCGGTAATATGAAGGATGCAAGAAAGCTCGCGCCCGACAGCGACGAATGCTACACCTTCCACGGCTTCAGACCTGATGAAATTCAAAGCAGAATAGACTTTGTTTTTGTTGACGAGGCAACGGTAAAACCCGTCAAATTTAAAGTTATCAACAAAATGGTTGACGGAGATTTTTACTCCGACCATAACGCTGTTTATGCGGATGTTGAGATCTGAACTTAAAATTATATAAAAAATAGGCTTGTAATGGCAAACAACCCATACAAGCCTATTTGTTTTGCATATAAAATAAAAGGGGGTTACGTCCCCCAACATTTTAATAATATCTTACTATTCTTTCAATGTCAATATAAAAACGGTAAATTATATGCACATTCACCAAAATTCTGCATTTTACATAAGTAAAAGAGAGCAACTTTGTACAATTTCCCATCTTGAAAACATCAAAAATCTATGCTATATTATAGTCAAGGAAAGGGTGATACCAATGAGAAGGTAAAAACCTGAGACACAAAAATTTCAAATAAACGAAGAAATTTTTAAAGTCTCAATCCACAATCTTAAAAGAAACGAAAAACAGTAAATCGGAGAATTTAAGATTGGACAATATCGCAGAAAGAGAGGTTATCCAAAGATGTTAGATATTAAGAGTTCTCAGAAATAGCCCTTGATTGATTGTGTAAAGAAACATCAGTCAAGGGCTATTTCTCTTTTTATAATATGTAATTAACCGCTATCCGTTGAAGCCGTTCTCGGTTTCGGCGTTTTTTTATTTTACAAACTTTATAAGTTGACATTGTTTTATAATCGTTGTAAAATTAAACAAAAAAATAATAAAGGAGAAAATAAAATGGCAAAAATTCTTATCAGCCCCAGCAAATACGTTCAGGGCGCAGGCGAAATGAAAAAACTTTATGACTATGCAAAGGGTTACGGAAAAAAGGCTCTTGTTCTCATCACAGAGTCGGGTTACAAGAGAATCGGTGCAACCGTTGAAAGTAGCTTTGCAGGTCAGGATTTCGAACTTATTTTCGATTATTTTAACGGCGAATGCTCAAAGAACGAAATCAACAGACTTATCAAGATTATGGAAGAAAAGGGCTGCGACCTTGTTATAGGTATCGGCGGCGGCAAGATTCTTGACACATCAAAGGCTGTTGCATATTACTGCAAAACACCCGTTCTTATCTGCCCCACAATCGCATCAACAGATGCTCCCTGCAGCGCACTTTCGGTTATTTACACTGACGACGGCGTTTTTGAAGAATATCTTTTCCTTCCCGCAAATCCCAACATGGTTCTTATGGATACCGATATCATTGCCGCTTCGCCCGCAAGACTTACCGTTTCGGGTATGGGCGATGCACTTGCAACTTATTTTGAAGCAAGAGCAGTTATGGCAAAAGACGCAGGTACCTGCGCAGGCGGCAAGGTAACTTGCGCTGCAATGGCACTTGCAAAGCTCTGCTTTGACACTCTTATGGATGAAGGCGTAAAGGCAAAGATTGCTCTTGAAGCAGGAGCTTGCACAGAAGCTGTTGAAAAGGTTATCGAAGCAAACACTCTTCTCAGCGGTATCGGCTTTGAAAGCGGCGGTCTTGCAGGCGCACACGCAATCCACAACGGTCTCACCGTACTTCCCGAATGCCACCATATGTATCACGGCGAAAAGGTTGCTTTCGGCACACTCACTCAGCTCGTTCTTGAAAATGTTGACGGTGACGAACTTGAAAGAATCATCAGCTTCTGCATCGAGCTCGGTCTTCCCGTTTCATTCAAGGAACTCGGCATTGCCGAAGTTACAGACGAAAAGCTTATGGCTGTTGCAACTGCAGCTTGTGCAGAAGGCGATACCCTTCACAATATGCCCTTCGAAGTAACTCCCGAAAAAGTTTGTGCAGCTCTCAAAGCAGCTGATGCTTACGGCAGATATTTCCTCGGCGAATAATTAACACAAATAAAACAAATCCCTGTGACACACATCATCGTGCATCACAGGGATAATTTTTTTAAGATAATATGTCAACTCAAAACGTTAAACAAAATGATTTCTTTTATGTTTATCTGACTTCGCCGTCTTTGATAATCTTACCTGTCTTGATATTGAAAACAAGCTCTTTCTTAACGCCGTTTTCATCAATCTTGATTTCGATAACATCCTTTGTTACATATTCCGCAGATGTAATCTTTTCGTTGGTCTTCTTGAAGTATTTCTTGAGAAGTCCCATCTGAACGGCATCGTAATCTCCTGCATTATCAGAAACAAAGAGAACGTTACCGCAAAGATTGTTAATTCTTGCGAGAAGCTTTTTCTGCTCCCAAGTAAACTTGAGATTATCGTTTCTCAGGAAGAATACATCGGGGTCATTCATAAACGCTCTGCCGTTGAGATGGCGGCGGAATACAGAGTTATTGATTGCACTCTGTGCACTGAGCATTTCATTGCTGACGTGGATGTGATTATAAATCTTGCCCTTATAAGTAAGGTCAACGTCACAGCTGATACGGCAGGCATCACAAACGCCGTATGCGGCACTCATGGGGATACCGCAACCAAGGAGAAGTTTATCACCAACACATTCTCTGAGGAGAGCCATTGCTTCGTGCATGATTTCGCCTCTGCTCTTACCGTTTCTGGGAGTTACGCATTCGCTGTAAAGGAAGTCAAGCTTAACCATGTCGTAGCCCCACTCATTGAGAACAACATCAAAAACTTTCTTGATATAAGCTCTTGCTTCCTCATTGTAAATATCAAGAGTATAAGCGCCTCCCCAAGCGATACAGCCAAGCTGAGGCTTGCCGTTTTCGTCTTTGATGAGCCAATCGGGATGTTCTTTTGCGATTCTTGAAATCTTCTGGCAGCTGAAAGGAGCAATCCAGATACCCGCAAGGTAACCCTTGTCGTGAATCTTATCAGCAATATATTTCATACCATTGGGGAATTTGTCGCAATAGTCAAGCCAGTCGCCGACATAAGGCTCATAGCCGTCATCAATCTGGAAAATTGAAGTTTCGTCTTTTGCGGGGTCAAGACCGTCAAGGTCACGGAGAATGATTTTTTCGTCAATCTTCTGGAAATAGTTATACCATGATGTGTAGCCGCTCATTGCGCCCTTTCTTGTTTCGGGCATCTTGAACATTCCGAAGTAGTTGTCGAAAACTTCATCGTATGTTCCTTCGAAATAAACGATATCAAAAATCTTAAGTGATTCTGTTACTTTCTTGCCGAGAACATCCTTGCGGATTGAGAAATAATTACTCTTCATTCCGACTTTGAAATATGTATAACCTGTGCTTTCGCAGAGCGAACCCCAAAGCTTCACATTTTCGCCATTTCTGATATATGTGTAGCAGTGACTGTGGAATTCGCCGGGTTTCTCCGAATATTCAACGATTCTGTCATCACTTGTGATGCTGGCATAGTGTCTGAGATAAGGATGGATGTGAGAAAGCTTTATTGTGCCCTTTCTGATTTCATCCGCAGTAAATTCTCTTGTGTTGGTCCACGACTGATAGCCGTTTGCAAAAAACTTGTCGCCTGACTTAAAATCATATGCAGACTCAACATAAAAATCAACAAGCTCGAAATCCTTTTTGGGATTGAGGGTTACGGTATATCTATCCTCTGCTTCTGTAATATCAAGCGAATAATATTCATTCTCAATTGCATTTGAAGTAACGGTTTTTCCGCCGAATAAATATTTGATTACATAATTTCTGTTCACGCCGCACACTCTCCTATTATATATTTTACAACCCGATTATACCAAAACAAAGCAGTTAAATCAAGATGTATTTATATTATTTATCAGAATATTGACAACTGATAATACATGCAGTAAAATCAAATTATAAAAACATTTAAGGGGTGTTGTTATGAAAAAACTTATCGCATTGTTAATGGCAGTCACTTCAATCGCAATGCTCGCATCGTGCAGAAAAGATAATACTCCGCCTGTTTCGGAGCCTGAATCAAGCACATCTGAAGCAATATCAGAAACCGAAGCATTCAAGAGCGATATTTCAGTTATTACGCCGACAATCAATACAACAGACGACTCTTCCGTATATGTAAGCAAAGAAACATCGGAATTATCAATAACAGCACAGTCCCCAACCGATGACCCGTCACAGTGGACAAAAAAAGAAATAATCGAATTTTATAAAGCGGCAGCAGAAAAAACTCACCCCACTGCAAAATCAACCCAAATAATGGTGCTTGAGGAACTTATCTTTAATGATGGTGACGGCGCACTGGGTTTCTTCGTAAAAATTCTTGAACCTGCAATCGCATCCGTTGTTGAGAAAAATGCACTTGATTTTGACGGCATTACCGGCGGATTCAAAAACCTGACCGCAGACGATGCACAAAACGTAAAGGCATACAAAAGCGGTGAATATACAATTATTGAAATGACAATGAAACCGCAGACAGACCCAATTCACGCCGATGCACAGTCAGGCACAGTAGGTCACGCGATTTCAGTTCTCGGAGATATTTCGCTTGTGCTTGCGGAATTCCCGCAGTTTGATGTTGACGTTGAAAACGCAGATATCGACATACACTATGTCAATCCAACCGTAAAGGTAAAAATCAACAAAGACGGAATCATTGAAAAAGGAACTTGGAAATACACCTGCGACCCGGAAATAAGGAACCTCGACATCAGCGGAATTATGATAAAAAAAGCCGATGCAAAGATTGATTACATAATAACCGTCGGCGGAGGATTTTAAAATAATCAAGGAGCGAATCAATCGTGATTCGCTCCTATTTTCTTAACAGGCTTTCGAATCCCTTGCATTTTTATAAAAAAATTAAAGGATACGGAAAAATCCGTATCCTTTAATTGGCGCGCTGTAAGGGAAATGTTGGGTTTAGTTTTATTTCTTCTCGTTGTGTGCCGCTTGTTTGTTAAGTTTTCCACGCAGTAGTCCCACGCCCTAAAAACAGTCCGCAGGACTGTTTTCTTTACGCTCACACCTTCTCAAGGTTCGAGTCCTTTCCAACTTATTCCATAAAAAAACAACCGCACTAAGTCGGAGGCCCAAGCGGTCTTAGGAAGACAAGGCACTTCCACAACTCCTTGGCTCACAGAACGACATGGCTACGATCCGACTTGTTCGCTAAAAACAGTCCGCAGGACTGTTTTCTTTACGCTCACACCTTCTCAAGGTTCGAGTCCTTTCCAACTTATTCCATAAAAAAACAACCGCACT
>JAZNHM010000200.1:0-4708 GCA_045576955.1 Acutalibacteraceae bacterium
GACCGTCAACGTCGCAGAGTCTGTAATTGTTTTCGAGCATATGATCAACGATGTCACAGATGATTTCTTTGATGTATTCCTTTTCTTCGTCGTTTGCACAGAAATCATAGTAGAGGGAGAAGCCGAAGAAGTGACCCGTCATTTCGTCGCTCGATGTTTCGCCGAGCCATTCGCATTCTCCGTTGGGAGCGGGATGCCATTCGGCACCGTCACGCTTAACAACTGTGCCGTAACCGGGTTCGCCCTCAAATCTTACTGCTCTTGCGGTGAAGCCTTTGACACCTGTTATCTTTGTGAGGTAACCCATTGCTTTCATTGAGCGTCTTGCAGCTTCAAGAATTTTTTCATCTTTAGTTACGGCATATGCGTAAGCAAGCGAACCGACATAAATTTGAGTCCACAGACCGTCATTGTCGGTGATGTTGGGTTTGCCTGTGTTTATGTCGCAGTTCTGAATGCCGCCGAGACCTGTTACATAACCGAGAGTGCGTACATATTTATCCTCAACAAGATTGAAGCAGTAGTCTGCTTTTTCTCTGAGAGTCATTTCTTTTTCGGTAATCTTTGTTACACCCGAATTTGTTGCTGTCCAGATTGAATCTCCGATTGCCATCGCATCATTGATATCCTTTTCCAGTGCCCAGCGGGTTGCGGGAAGATATTTCTTTGAACCGTTATTTACAATGATAAGACCTGCTTCGGATGAAAGGATAACTCTGCCGTCTGCAGCAAAACGGATTTTATATATTTCTTCCTCGGGAAGAGCATCAATTTCGTTGTGACCGAACCAATTGTTTTTGCAGTCAAATATGTATGCACCTTTGTCTGTGCCGAGCCAGAGGAATCCGAGTCCTTCATCAAAAGCGATGCAATTGATTTTGAAATCGGGCATAGTTGAATGCTCGGAGAAAATGCTCATCCAATGCTTGCGCTTACCGTTGACAATATTGAGTGTTTTGCCGCTTGCTGCGGTGATCTTACTGTTACTGCACGCAAGCTTTGTTGAACCTGCACCGTTGTGGAAAAATCTTTCAAATTTGCCGTTATCGAGCTTGTAAAGTGCGTTTTCAGCAAGGAGATATACATCGTCAATTCCGCTGAATTCATAAAGCTCAGCATCAAAGCTCTGAAGCTCTGCGATTTTGCCATCTTTTGCGGTGTAAACTTTGTTTGCGGTTGCAAAATAAACCGTACCGTCTTTTGCGGTATAGGCAGTCTTTACTGCATCGCATTTGAATGAACCGAGTGTACCGTCAGCCTTTGTGTAGTTAAGTCCGCCTTCGGTGCCGATGTAAACAGTGCCGTCTGCACCGCCTGCAATGCAATTAGCTTTGTTTGAAAGCAGGCCGTTGCTTGCCGTAAAATAGTTGCATAATCTCTGGGGGTATTTTTCGCTTTTGTAAAATCCTTTTCTTGTCATTTTTATCTCTCCTTACTTAACATTTATTGATGTCTGAGCATATTTATCAGAACCGTTTTCTTTTACAATGATTTTTCTGTTGCCTGATTCGCAATTCATAGGAATGTTGAATGTCCATGTAACAAATCCGTTTTCATCCGCAGTCATATCTCCAAGTTCTGAAAGATTTGCAGTGTCGGTTGGCGAGGTATAAAAATCAATGCTGTGTTTTTTGCCTGCTTCACCCTGAATCATTACCGAAGCTGCGTTTCCTTTTTCAACAGAGGAAGTTATGAACACAATGCTGATGCCACTCGACTCATTGTTGATTTTTTCGTTGGAAACCGCTTTTTTAGTGGTGTTATAAATTTGCTGAGTATCTTTTGTTGTTTCAACGACAGCTTTCTTTGTTGTTCTCGGTTTTCTGCTCTGAGGTACGTACGGAACGGTAGTACGCTTTGTCGTCTGCTCATCATTCTCGGCGAATGAAGATGCAGCACGGGTTATTTCTTTTGTTTCAGCTTGCGGGTAAGTCGAGTTTCCTCTTGATGTGATTTCACGGAACTGATGAGATGTATCTGTTGATTTCACTTGACCGCTTTGTGATGTTGCTTCACTTTTAGCCCAAGACGGTGCATCATCATCCTTTTTGTTTTCTTTCTTTCCGAATATGCTTTTCTTTTTTGTTGTGATTTCATAAAACAAGGTCTGCGTGACGGATTCGTTTTCTTCCGTGTATGCCGATACTCCGAGAATTTCTCCGTTTGTTCCTATTACTGTTTCGGCAGGAATTTCGGGTGCCTTTTCACTGCAGGATGAAAGCACCGTAGCGGCAGTACTGATTGCCAGAATAACCGCTGAAACAATTTTTATTTTGTTATTTATAATAAACACCTCATATCTTTATCGAAATTTCGCCTGAAGACAGTGTTTCGTAACTGCCGTCAGCGTGTTTTACAACCAGATTACAGCTTTCGTTGATATCAACTGCAATCGCAGAATAAAGTTTGTTGTTTTGGGTGAAAGAAACTTCTTTTCCTAAAATGAAAAGCCTTTTTCGGTATTCGTAAATAATATCTTTTGAAGGTATGTCCGATATTAAACCGAGTGCAATTTCTTGGGCAAGTTCAGTTTTGTTGCATTCAAGGTTTATGCTCCCTGCCATAGGCAATTCATCAGGGAAAAATTCGGTTTTCAGGTTTATTCCGATTCCGACGGAAACGATTGTTTTGCTGTCGCAAACAAAACGTTCAGAAAGTATGCCGCAAACTTTTTTTGAGTGATAAAACAAATCATTAACCCACTTGATTTTTGGAGATATTCCGCGTTTTTCGAGCGCTTTGCAAACGGCAACCGCCGCTTTCACAGTAAGCAACTCGCAGCTTTCGGGTGCTTCGAAAATAACAGTCATATATAATCCTGTATTTTTGGGGGAATAAAAGCTGTTGCCTCGTCTGCCTCTGCCCGCTGTCTGGCTGTTTGCGATTATTGCCGATGGCAGAGGAAGTAAAGTTGCATTGTTTCTTGCATATGTACTTGTTGAATCGATTGTGTCAAAAGCGAGAATATTAACTTTGTTCATTAATACCCATCCTAAATATATATACTCAATCTTACCACATCTTCTTTCCCATTTCAATCAGTATTATGAATTTTAATTATATTTTATAATTTTATACAATTTATAGTTGACAGTTATGCACAAAAAAGGTAAAATTTATCTGTTATAGTTTAGTTTGGGGGAGGGATATTTTGAAGATACTGCAAAAGGGATTCAATTACTCCCAGGATGGGCCAGGCAACCGCCTTGTTTATCATCTTCAGGGATGTAATTTTGCCTGCAAATGGTGCTCGAATGCAGATAGTATTCCTCTTGAAAATCCTAAAGCATCCGATTGTTCCGCAGATGCGATTTTTGACGAAATAATGCGGAGCAGGATGATGTTTTTTGACGGCGGAGGAGTAACGTTTACAGGCGGAGAAGTTTGCGTTCAGTCGGATGAACTTCTTGATCTTCTGAAAAAACTTAAGGAAAACGGAATTCACACCGCAATCGAAACCAATGGCTCTTTTGTTTCTCTCAAGACAGTCGCAGAATATGTTGATTATCTTATTGTTGATATGAAGCATTACGATGATTCAGAGCATATTAAATGGGTCGGCGCATCAAACAAAAGCGTTAAGGAAAACCTTGAGTATTTTTTCTCTCTCGGGCGGCAGATTCATATCAGAATTCCCGTCATAAACGGAGTAAATAACAACCCTCGGGAGTTTGCAAATTATTTTAAAAAGTTCGATACCTCCAATGCTGTTTTTGAATTTCTTGCATATCACGAATACGGCAAGGATAAATGGCAAGGAAATTATCAGATTGAAAACGGATTCCTTGAATCCGGCACAATAGAAAAATTTAAAGAAGTATTTGAATATCACGGTCTTAAAACCATTGTTACATAAGGAGAAAATGATTATGAACACTATTCTCAACAGTCAGAAAATAACAGAAATGGCGAAATCTCTTTTTGCTGAAAAAAGAGCGGGAATGCGCCTTGACGGCTGGTTCCTTGCAAAGGAGAAAGAGCTTGAACTTGCCAAAAAGTACGAAGGCGAAAATGAAGAGGTTAAAAAGGCTCTCATTCTTCGCGACATTGTCAGCACAATGCCAATTTTTTTGAGCGATTATCAGCTTTTCGCCGGCACTCAGGATGATGCTTTTGCAAGAAGCTATGCACTCATCAATCCGTCGTTCAAGGTTGAAGAATTCAGTGGATACTGCGACCCCGCCGCTGTTTTTTCTGATATCGAACCCAATGATGAAATAACCGCCGAAAGAATTGAAAAGGCAAGAGCTGAATTTGCTGAAACCGAATACGCTGTAAAGCTAGGAGAAGTGTATGGTAAAGCAGAATGCTACACAAAAGAGGTTATTTTCTTCTTTGAGCAGGTTACGGGTCATCTTATCCCCGATATGCGCTATGCAATCAAATATGGAACAAAAGAAATGATAAAAAAGACCGAGGGCAAGGAAGGTAATGGCTATAAGGCTTTTGCAATTGCTCTCGAATCAGCATCAATCCTTGCAAACCGCTATGCCGACCTTGCAAAAGAGAAGATGAACGTCGTATCCGATGACAGAAAAGCACAGCTTGAAATATTGGAGAAGACACTCCGCAAGGTGCCTGAATACGGTGCGGAAAATCTTTACGAAGCAATTCAGGCATTTATTATAATGTGGCAGATTATGTGCCTTGAACAAACTCCGAATCCTTTTGCGTTTTCCGTTGGTAATGCCGACAGAATTTTTGAACC
>JAZNHM010000201.1:0-15450 GCA_045576955.1 Acutalibacteraceae bacterium
CTTAAGAAGATTGAAAAGACAAAGGTCGGCGTAGTCGGCGAAATCTACGTTAAGTATTCACCGCTCGCAAACAACCATCTTGAGGAATTCCTTTTCGGTCAGGACTGCGAAGTTATGGTGCCCGGTCTTCTCGGCTTCATCAACTTCAAGGTTGATAACCGACTTGAGGATATCAAGCTTTACGGTGGCAATCCCTTCAAGAAAATTGCTATGAAATTTGCGATGTGGTATCTTTCAAAAATTGAAAAGAACCTTCTTGATGCCGCAGGAGCATACGGTGACTTCAATGTTCCTGCGCCCTATGCACACATCAAGGAAATCTGCACAAAAATTATCGGACCCGGTTGCAAGATGGGTGAAGGCTGGCTTCTGACCGCCGAAATGATGGAACTTATCGAAAGCGGCTACGGCAACATCGTCTGCGCTCAGCCCTTCGGATGCCTGCCTAACCACATCGTCGGCAAGGGTATGATAAGAAAGCTCAAGGAAATGTATCCGCAGTCAAATATCGTTCCAATCGACTATGACCCCGGCGCAACCAAGGTTAACCAGGAAAACAGAATCAAGCTTATGCTTGCCATTGCAAAAGAAAATTCAGGCTGCACAGGCAACTGCTCCTGCTGTTCACACAATCACTAAAAAAATTAACCCCCGTCAAAACTAAGCTGTTTTGACGGGGGCATTGTTTTATTGTGTATCACTTTTGAAATCGCAGCCTTTACATCCGCTGCAACCGCCTGAGCAAGAGCACGAATTCTTGCCTTTTTTACGATTTCTGACTGATGTAAAAACGATTGCAAATAAGATAACGGCAATCACTGCCGCAACCGAAAAAGTTGCAAAATCCACGCTTTTCACTCCTTTTTATTTTGTTTTGACGTATTTATTCTTTCTGAAAATGAAATAAAGCATAACCGCAAGTGTTACGATTGCCGCCGATGTACCGAGCGTAAATCCCGCGCCGCTGAAAAACATTCCGAATTGATAAATCATAAGAGAAACCGCATAAGCAAAAAGGGTCATATATCCGATTGCTGCTGCAGTCCACTTGCCGCTGTTCATCTCTTTTTTGATTGCACCCATCGCAGCAAAGCACGGAGCACACAGAAGGTTGAATACCATAAATGAAAACGCACTGAAGGCATTGCCGCCAAAGAATTCCTGACCGATGATTGCGAGCGATCCTTCGCCTGATTCAATCATCTCAAACGCAAGGTCAGCATTTGCCATCGACGAAAGTGAACCGAACACGCCGACAACTTCTTCCTTTGCAACAAGACCAAGAACGGTTGCAACCGCCGCCTGCCAACTGTCAAAGCCGAGAGGAATAAAGAGTTTTGCAATGAGTCCGCCAAGTGCATTAAGGACTGACTTTGCATCGCCATCGCCGATATAGTGAAGTCCGCCTTCAAAAGAAAGACTGTTAAGAATCCAAATGATAACGCTCGCAGCAAAAATAACCGTACCCGCACGTTTGATGAAGCTCCAGCCTCTTTCCCAGGTTGTTCTCAGAACATTCTTTGCAAGGGGTGCGTGATATGCGGGAAGCTCCATAACAAACGGAGTAGGTTCGCTTGCAAGTGATTTGAATTTTTTGAGGATAATGCCTGAAACAATAACCGCCGCAATTCCGATAAAATATGCCGCAATTGCAACCCATGCCTTTCTTCCGAAAAGTGAAGCGGAAATAAGACCGACTATCGGCATCTTTGCACCACAAGGAATAAATCCTGTTGTCATAATAGTTATTCTTCGGTCACGCTCATTTTCAATCGTGCGTGAAGCCATAATTCCCGGAACGCCGCATCCGGATGCAACAAGAATGGGGATAAAACTCTTGCCCGAAAGACCGAAACGGCGGAAAATTCTGTCCATTATGAAAGCAACACGGCTCATATATCCGCAGTCCTCAAGAATTGAAAGCATAAAGAAAAGAACAAGCATCTGCGGAACAAAACCGAGAACTGAACCGACACCGCCGACTATACCGTCCATAATAAGGCTGTAAAGCCAGCCTGCAATAACGGGAGTACCGTCTGCGCCGAGAAGAACTCTGTTAAAAAGCTCTGGTATGCTCGGAATATGCTGAAGCACAGAATACCCGAAGAATGAAGGGTCAAGATTTTTGAATGAACCGAAAAGTCCGTCATTCATAAAATCAGTTGTCCAGTTGCCGACTGTACCGATTGAAAGTGTATAAACAAGCCACATAACAAGAGCAAAAAACGGAAGCGCAAGAATTCTGTTGGTTGCAATCATATCGATCTTATCCGAAACAGAAAGCTTACCCACGCGTTTTTTCTTGCTGTTTTTCATTGCACGATCGGTTATGTAATTATATCTCTCGTTTATGATAATGCTCTCAGCATCGTCATCCATTTCAAGCTCAACATCCTTGATATCCTCTTCGATGTGATCGAGAAGTTTGCTGTCAAGATTAAGTTGCTCAAGCACTCTCGGGTCACGCTCAAAAATTTTGACCGCATACCATCTCTGCTGTTCAAGAGGCATATCGTGAACAGCCGCCTCCTCGATATGAGCAAGAGCGTGCTCAACGGGGCCCGAAAAAATGTGGCGATGTTCTCTTTTGGTTGATTTTGCTGCTTCAATCGCTGCATCAACCGCCTCATCAATGCCGGTACCCTTAAGCGCAGAAATTTCAAAAATTTTGCATCCGAGCGCTTTACCGATTTCTTCGGTATCAATTTTATCGCCGTTTTTTCTGACGATATCCATCATATTTATTGCACCGACAACGGGAATACCAATCTCAATAAGCTGAGTTGTGAGGTAGAGATTTCTTTCAAGGTTTGTGCCGTCGATAATATTAAGAATCGCATCAGGTCTTTCACCAATAAGATAATTACGTGCAACAACCTCTTCAAGAGTATAAGGGGAAAGTGAATATATGCCCGGAAGGTCGGTTATAATAATGCCCTCCTGTTTTTTTAGCTTACCCTCTTTCTTTTCAACCGTTACACCCGGCCAGTTACCTACATATTGGTTTGAACCGGTCAGAGCGTTGAAAAGAGTGGTTTTACCGCTGTTGGGATTACCCGCCAGTGCAATTTTGATATCCATAAAAACACCTGCCTATGAGGTTAGCTGATGCTAACCTGAGCTTTTAAAAAATCGGGGATATAATCCCCAAAAATATCTTTATTCAACCTCAATCATTTCGGCATCGCCTTTTCTGATTGAAAGCTCATAGCCTCGAACGGAAATTTCAAGAGGATCGCCCAAAGGCGCAACCTTGCGCACAAAAACCTCAACCCCTTTTGTGATTCCCATATCCATAATTCTGCGTCTGAGAGCACCTTCGCCGTGAAGCTTGACTACCTTTGCGGTTTTTCCTATTTTGACATCTCTTAAGGTTCTCATAAAACATAACCTCCGAAAAAACGCACAAAACAATGCACATTTCTTTTGGTTAGTATTCACTAACCACTATTATTTTAGTTAATATTTCAAGTTTTGTCAATCGATTTTACAGAGTTTTTCATTTTTTGTCATATTGCACAATCTGTTATTTTTGACTAACCGATGCTTTTGTGCATAACAAAAATCGAAAGCAGCACCCATAGGGCACTGCTTTCGATTTTATGGAGGAATTGAACGGCAAAGTCAAAGCTCCGCCGAGTAGTTTTCTGTTATTTCTTATTGATAATTTTTGCTCTGATACCTCTGGTCGATTTTGCAAGCTTCTGGGCAGCGTTTACCGCAACAAAGCCAACCTTATCAATAACAAGGTCCGCTTCACCCATAAGCTCCATATAGTCGTTGCAGAAACCTTTTTTGAACTTGAATATGCCGTGAAGAGGATTGCTTTCATCGGGATATCCGCCTCTGAAATCATAGTATTTGCATCCGCGTTCAATTGCCCATCTTATCATTTCCCACTGAACAAGATAATTGGGCATAACGTTGCGGTATTCGTTTGAGCTTGCACCATAGACATACCATTCTTTGTCGCCGCAAACAACATTGAGCGCGCCCGCAATGGTCTTGCCCTCATACTTTGCAAGGTATATTCTTGCATCGTCACCGAATGCATCCATAATTCTCTTGAAATATGATGTATCTCGGGTTGCAAAGTTATCTCTTTCGCCTGTAACAAGCATAAGGTCGTGGAATTCTTCGCAAGCTTCGGCACCCTTAATTTCAACTGTAACGCCCTTACGTGATGCAAGTCGTGTATTATAACGTGTTTTGGGATGGAATGATGCCATAACCTCTTCTTCGGTTTTTCCTCCGACATCAAGGCGGAAGATGTACCTTGCCTGAATGGTATCAAAACCGGCACCGTGCTCCTTAAATGTAAATCCAATTTCCTTGAGGAACGAAATATATTCGGAATTCGATGCAAGAGTATCGGTATCTATTTTAAATGTATATGCTTTGTTCTTTATTCCGTATTCCTTTACAGCTGTGAGAAGCTCTTTAACCGTTCCTTTGTCTGCGAGGTCACATACGGGACCTCTTGGCGCATACATCATCTTAAACGGAGTCATCGGTATCTGTCGAAGAAGCACACCACACGCACCTTTAATTTTTCCATCCGAATCGCGGCAGATAAAACCTCTCCATTCCCATTCTTTTTTTACTTTTCCCCACGCAGAGGTTTGCATCATATGTCCCTTCGGATGTGAACGTACAAAGCTGTCAAATTCCTGAGCATTCTCAATTTTTACCGTTTCCATTGTCTCTCCTTTCCTGCGGCTTTATAAGCTGCATTGCTCTTTCAATCAGAGCTTCACGTGTATTTTTAATCTCTTCATCCATAACTTCATCCAGAAGTTTTTCGAGAATTCTTCCTGTTTCGGGTGACGGCTTGACACCAAGCGCGGTGATATCTCTTCCGTCTATTGCAAGGTCAGTTACTTTAAAGCATTTTTCATCCGCCGATATTTCTTCAAGAATTTTCAGCCCTTTTTCATTTCTTTCGAGTTCATCGGCAAGAAATTTCGGATTCTGCGCCGAAACATCTGCTTTTCTTATTTCAAAAAGGTCTTTTATTGTACCGTAACCGAGTTTAGCAATATATTTTTTATAGGTTTTTTTACTTATTCCATCGGGCAGAAAATCGTGATATTCAACAAGGTCACAGACACGCGTTCTGAACGCAGTCGATGTTTTGAGCCTTGCAAAAATATTCTCGGAAATTTCTTTGCTCACCTTTGCATGATTATAAAAATGGTCTGTTCCGTTTTCGTCGGTTATTTTGCACTGAGGCTTGCCTGAATCATGCAAAAGCATTGCAAAACGAAGTTCGGGAATGGGTTCAACATTTTCAACAGCCTTCACCGTATGCCCCCACACGTCAAAAATATGTCTTTCATGATTCTGCGTGCAGTTTTTCATCGCCTTTAATTCGGGTAATATGAAGAAAAATACATCTTCATATTCACGAAGAATTCTTCCGGCATCTTTTCCGCAAATCAGCTTTGAAAGTTCCACAAATATACGCTCAACAGAAATATTTTTTAATAAAGTATAATTTCTTCTGATGCTGTCTGCGGTTTCGCTGTCAATCTCAAAGCCGAGAACAGAGGAAAACCTCAAAGCACGAAGAATTCTCAGTGCATCCTCGCCAAATCTTCTGTCTGCTTCACCAACACAGCGTATCAGCTTTCTTTCGATATCTGTTTGACCTTCGAAGGGATCTGCAAAACCTCGTTTGGGTGAATATGCAATCGCATTGACCGTAAAATCACGCCTTGATAAGTCATCCTCAACACGGTCCGTAAAGTCAACCTTGTCGGGATGACGGTTATCCGAATAACCGTGTTCAATGCGGTATGTCGTTATTTCAAGCGGTTCGCCGTCAACAATAACAGTGACCGTGCCGTGCTTTAATCCTGTTTCAATCACTTTGAATTCTTTGAAATCCGCAATAGTTTCTTCAGGAAGTGCACTTGTTGTTATATCCCAATCGTGTGCAGGCTTTTTCATTACTGCATCGCGCACCGCACCACCTACAACATATGCACTGTGGCCGTTTTTTTCGAGAATCTCAATTGCTCTATTGACTTGAGGCGGAATATTTATTAACATAATATTATTATCACCACTTTTCGGAGGAACTATATGAATATTCAGATTTTCGGAACAAATAAATGCTTTGACACAAAGAAAGCTCAAAGATATTTTAAGGAAAGAGGAATCAAATTCCAGTTTATTGACCTTACTCAGAAAAACCTGAGTAAAGGTGAATATCAGAGCGTCAAGGCGGCGGTCGGCTCAATGGAAGCACTCATAAACGAGAATTCCAAAGCCTACGAAAAGCACTTCATAAAATATCTCGCAAGCAAGGAAGCGGTTGAAGAAAAGCTTCTTGAATTCAGCGAGCTTTACAAAACACCGATAGTCCGCAACGGAAAGAAGGCAACCGTCGGATATTGCCCCGAAATCTGGAAAGAGTGGGATTAATAAGCCTCAAACTTTGATATTGTTGCAAAGCATCTTGCATTTTCAACAACCAATTTGAAATAACGGACTCGGATTTCTTTAAATCTGCAGATACGCTTGTAGCCGATTGTTGTTCCGGCTGCAAGCTTTTATAAACTACCGTTAATCTGTGCATAAAGAGTGAACTTTTCAATCTGCTGACCGGTTCTGATGTGTTCGCCGAGAACGATTTTGTCAATATCGTATTCATCGCCAAGGTCGAGAATCAGCTCCGCTCCGTCGGGGTCATCGCCCGAATGCCAATAGTCTTCCGGGTCGTGGCTGAGCGCCATCTGACCTGTATGCTTTTCGTCAAGGTGCTGACTGTCAGTCATAATCGAATCATCGGCAAGATTCTCGTTGAAATCTATTTCAAGCTGTGCGCCCATTGAAAGTAAAGTTTCGATATCCTTTTCATGAATCTTTCCTTCAGTGGTAGGGGGAATGTTAAGAAGGAAGCTGGCATTGGCACCAACAGAGTTGTAATAAATTTCCATAAGCTTTGACAGCGGTTTTACGGAATAATCTTCTTCGGGATGATAGAACCAGCCCTTTCTGATTGAAACATCAACCTCTGCAGGATACCAAATAAGTTTGTTGCACTTTTTAATCGCTTTCCTGCTGCCCAAATCAAGGGCAGTGGGATTTATTTTTTTAGGCGGTTTGGAAACATCGTGCTGACTTGCTGCCGCAATCAGTTCACTGTTTGAATGCCAATACGGCACAACACTCCACTCACTGCTTCTGCATACTCCCGCCTCGTTACCGCACCAGCGCACATCAGGACCGCTTATACTGATAGCCGCATCGGGCTGAAGCTCACGGATAAGCTTGTAATAGCTTTCCCAGTCATACTGCTGCACCTTACCGTTAGGCCCTTCTCCGCACGCACCGTCAAACCAAACGCAGAAAAGGTCACCGTATGCGGTTAGAAGCTCACGAAGCTGGTTCTTGAAGAATTTGTTATATGCTTCACCTGAACCGTAGGTAGGCTCGTGTCTGTCCCACGGAGAAAGATAAATGCCGAATTTAAGTCCAAATTCTTTGCAGGCCTTTGCGCATTCAGCAACAACGTCGCCTTTTCCGTCTTTCCATTTGCTCGAACGTACGCTATGGTCCGTATATGCACTCGGCCAAAGGCAGAATCCATCGTGGTGTTTTGCAGTGAGAATAAGACCTTTCATTCCTGCAAGCTGGCAAACCTTTACCCATTGACGGCAGTCAAGCTTTTCGGGATTGAAAAGCTCTGGGTCCTCGTTGCCATTGCCCCACTCGGAGTTGGTGAAGGTATTAATTCCAAAATGTATAAAAGCATAGAACTCAGTTTCCTGCCACTTTATCTGACGTTCAGTAGGAACAATTGACGCGGCATATTTTACAAAATCAGGGGTTTTACTCATAATAAATCTCCTTTTTTCAATCTGTTGATTCAGTGATATTTTGCAGCATACGGCCCCAATAATCCTCGTGAATATTGTTGCTCATTGCGTAATTTATGAGACGGATAAGAGTTTGTGACTCCATAACATATCGGAACATTTCGGGCGGCAACATACCTCGGTCTGCATAGGCGAGGAGTCTGAATTCAAGTGCATCGTCGCCATCAAGGCACAGCTTTTTTATCAGTTTCTGCAAATCCGCATCGTCGGGCGGCGAATTATTCTTGCCCTTTTCAATGTTACTGATATATTGCGCAGTTTTGCCTAGTTCAGCCGAAAGTTCGCCCTGTGAAAGCTTTGCAGTTTCACGGGTTTCCTTAAGCATTGTACCGAACGGTGTCGGAATAAACATCGGACTCCTCCTTTCCCGAAAAATGTTTTGGTCATAACTATACCCGGACATTTCGTTTGTATTTATTTATAAATAAACAAATTTGTTTATTTATAAATATGTAATAGTAGAATAACACAAAATCGCATTGATGTCAAGGCTATTGGAGAAAACAAAAAAAGCGGAGGTTTTACCT
Source organism: Acutalibacteraceae bacterium (assembly GCA_045576955.1). Taxonomy (GTDB): domain Bacteria; phylum Bacillota; class Clostridia; order Oscillospirales; family Acutalibacteraceae; genus CAG-177. The sequence goes on from JAZNHM010000201.1 coordinate 8,414, forward strand.
CCGCCTTTAACAATATAAATACCTTATTAATTATCACTCGAAATTGCAGATGATATTATCACCGTCTGCGGTAAGTCTGACTGATTTAATCGGACTGTCTGTGCTATGGACAATTTTTTCTGTCACAACATCCTCGACATTGCGTCTGATAGTGTTGCGCAGGTCTCTTGCACCTCTCGGACCGTCAACCGAAAGACGGGCAATTGCGCTGACTGCCGCATCATCCCACTTAAAACTGATACCCTTGTCCTTGAGCGGGTCAACAAGCTCTGTGAGCATAAGAACGGCAATTCTCTCGTAGTCCTCCTGAGAAAGATCATTGAACACAACAACCTCATCAACTCTGCCGATAAATTCAGGTCTGAGGAATTCGTTGAGCGCCTTCATTGCTCTTTCTTTGGATGCTTCATTCTTTGTTTTCGCAAAGCCGAGTGCACCCGAGCCTCTGTTACTGCCTGCATTTGAGGTCATAACGATAACAGTGTTCTCAAAGCTTACGTTTCTGCCCTGAGCATCGGTAATTCTTCCTTCATCGAGAATCTGGAGAAGAATGTTCATAACATCGGGGTGTGCCTTTTCGATTTCATCAAAAAGAACTACTGAATAAGGTTTACGTCGCACCTTTTCGGTAAGCTGTCCTGCTTCATCATAGCCGACATATCCAGGAGGTGAACCGATGATTCTTGATACAGAGTGCTTTTCCATAAACTCACTCATATCAAGTCTGATAAGAGTTTCGGGAGTTTCGAAAAGTTCTTTTGCAAGGAGCTTTACAAGCTCTGTTTTACCGACACCCGTAGGACCGACAAAGATAAACGATGCCGGACGGCGTCTGGGACTTATCTGCACTCTGCCTCTTCTGACAGCAGCGCTGACAAGCGAAACCGCCTCATCCTGACCGATGATGCCTGCCTTGAGATTATCCTCAAGATTTGCAAGGCGACGCATATCGCTTTCGATAACCTTGCTTGCAGGAATACCCGTCCAAAGCTGAATGACTCTTGCAAGGTCATCCTCGGTTACATTGTTATCCGAAGCAAGAACTTCAAGCTCTTTTACCTCGATTTCTTTCTGAATAATTTCAGACTTTATTCTACCGACGGCTTCGTAGTCAACATCCTTTGCCTCGGTAAGCTCTGTTTCTCTTGCTTTAAGTTCAGCAAGTTCCTGAGAAGCAATTTCAAAGTTGCTTATATTGATATTTCGGAGATTTGCGCAGGTGCAAGCCTCATCAAGAAGGTCTATCGCCTTATCGGGCAGGAATCTGTCGTTGATATATCTTTCGGAAAGATTTACCGCTTTTTCGATAAGAGTATCGGTAACCTTTACTCTGTGGAAATCCTCGTAGTAATCCTTAACGCCTTTAAGCATTTCGACAGTCTGCTCAATTGAAGGCTCTTCCACTCTGATAGGCTGAAGTCTGCGCTCAAGAGCGGCATCTTTTTCGATGTATTTTCTGTATTCGGTGAAGGTTGTTGCACCGATAATCTGAATTTCGCCTCTGGAGAGAGAGGGCTTTAGAATATTGGCAGCATTCATTGAACCTTCCGCATCACCTGTACCGACAAGCGAATGAACTTCGTCAATAAAGAGGATAATATTACCCTCACTTCTGACCTCTTCAACAAGACCTTTAATTCTGCTTTCAAACTGACCTCTGAACTGAGTGCCTGCAACAAGAGCGGCAAGGTCGAGCATATGAATCTCTTTGTCTTTAAGCTTTGCGGGAACATCGCCTGCAGAAATTTTGAGAGCAAGACCCTCTGCAATTGCGGTTTTACCGACACCGGGTTCGCCGATAAAGCAAGGATTATTCTTTGTTCGTCTGCAAAGAATCTGAATTGCTCTGTAAATCTCATTTTCTCTGCCTATGATTCTGTCAACCTTGCCCGACTGAGCCTTTGCGGTAAGGTCGGTGCAGAATTGACTGAGATACTTGCGTTTCTTTTCGTCTTTGGGCTTTTTGTTGCCCCATCTTTTTTTCTTTTCTTCGTTTTCTGCCGAATTATCCGAGGATGTGCGCTCCTCTTTTTCTGCAGAATTATTCATCGCACCGAGGTTCTGAAGAAACGGCATTGTTCCTGCGCCGCCGGGTTCAAATCCGCCGTCTTCGCCGAACATCGCTTCAAACTGCTCGCCGACCTCTTCAAGTTCATCCTCGGAAATACCCATACTCTGCATTATCTGCTTTACGGGGCCGATATTCATTTCCATAGCACATTTGATGCAAAGACCTTCCTGCGTTGTGTTATCACCCTCAACCTTTGTGATAAAAAACATCGCAGGGCGTTTTTTGCATTTTGCACATAAAACCTGTTTCATTTATTAATATCCTTTTGAAATTTATTTGCTTGCTTTTTTCTCTTTAATCTGATTAATAACTCCGGGAACATAGCTGAAGAATGCAACCAAAGTAAGAATAAGGCTGATTGCAACGAGAATCAGCATAGGTGCTGCGGGAAGTGTGAACACATTACCGAGAATGCCTACATCGGGACCAAAGGCAAGAATAACACACATAATCACATAAAAAGCAAATGTTGCAACTTTACCGGGCATCTCTGCAGCTACGGGCTTAAGACCGAACATAATCATAATTGCACCACCCACAACCATAACAGCTTCCTTGATAAGGAACACAAGGAAAATCCAACTGAAAGCCTTTACGGTTTCATCGCTGCTATTGCTGAATGTCATGTAGAATACGATTGCAATTGTAATCTGAGTAAGCTTATCTGCAATGGGATCAAGAAGCTTGCCGAGTGCGCTGATCTGATTGAACTTTCTTGCAATTTTACCGTCAAAGAAATCTGTTGAGCCCGAAAGAGCGAGCACAAGAACAGCCCAGCCATAATCACCGTTATTGAAAAGAACGGCAAAAACGGGAATAAGTGCGATTCTGATAACAGAAAGAAGATTGGGAATAGTCAGGCATCCTGTGAAATATTCCTTTAAAATAGCTTTCATAATTTCCTCCAATATATGTAGATAATTTTTTAACTGCCTAATACTGCGTGAACTGTTTCTGACAAAACTCCGTAAATAACAGACCCATCAAGTGCCTGAACAAATTCAGTTTCGGGAACAACCATTGCAATAAGACTGAGAATAATGCTGATAACCGCAGCAATAAGTATTCCCTTAAGTGCACCGACAACCGAACCGAGAAGCTTGTTGATACCTTTAAGAACAGGCAATTTGAATACCTTGCCAATAATTCCGATTACAATTGACACAACCCAGTTCATTACCAAATACAGAGCAAAGAAAGAAATGATTCTCAAAACAGAAATAACAAGATTGTTCTCAATTGCTCCGTATATTTTTTCCGCCGCAACAACCGGATCAACCGTGTTTCCGAGTTGAGCTGTAACTTCCTCAAACGAAACTCCCGCAACCTGCGCCGCGTTGGCTATGTAGTCAGGGATCGATGCAAGAAGTGCATCCGAACCGTTTGCAATTGAGTCTGCAATCGTTCCTTCAAGTGCCTTTGTGATCCAATCACCGACGAATGCTTCGTTTGCCCATTCGGCAATTGGAAGTGAAAGCTCGCTTGCAACAAACCATGTGATAAGCATTCCTGCAAAAGAAAGAATGATTTTCACAAACCCCTTTCTGCGTCCGTCGATAACATTGATTGCGAGCAATACAACAAACGCAAGGTCAACAATAAGTGCCGAAATATTCATTCACACGCCTCCTTTGTGTGTTTACTTTAATATTTGCAAACCGTGCCGCCTTCGATGGTGTAAATTTCGCCGGAACAGCAAAAAATCTCCGAAGACTGACTTTTGGTTTCAAATGTACGTGTAATTTTACCTGATGATGAATAAACGGTTATTTCATTGGAATTTGCAACTGCAATCTTTCCGCCATATGCAGTAACGCCATCGGGAATTCCGTCAAGAGTTTCCGAGCAGGTTTTCTTCCCGGACGAAGAGAATCTGACCATTCCTGTTTTAGCGCCGCCGAATTCCTCGTAGAAAACAACGGTATTTCCGTTATCATCAACACAGACAGCAAGAATACTGTCTTCGGGATAAACGATTTCGTCAACAGCCTCGCCCTTACCAGTGATAACAACCGTGCGGTTATCGCCTGCGGCAATAACCTTGTTTGAAGATGTTAATGCAACTTTAAGGAACAAAGTTCCCGGGAATTTCACGTCTGCAAGAAATTCCGTTGAATTAATGTTAAAAACAATAATTCTTGTATAAATCTCCGCATTTTCCGCTCCGACTGCTGCAACAGCAAGCTTTTTGCCGTTTGAGGAAAGTGAAATATCCGCTATCCTTTCCTGAGAGCAATTCCATTGGAACACCTTTTCAAAACGATTGTTATAAACCGAAAGAACACTCTGATTTGCTTCCGTTGAATGTGATGTAGCAAAATAACCGTTCTTTGCAAGCGCAGCGGCAACAACCGCACCGTCTTCTCTTACGGTTCCAAGTTCTTCAGTTTTGCTTTGTAAAACAACATCGTTTGATGAATTGCTGTAAATCAAAGCTCTTCCGTTCTTCGAAATTACTTTTGAATCTGCCGAGCTGAGCTTGAGAGAAAACACTTCATTTGCAGAAGAACCGAGAACGACACTCGAATCGTCATAAATCAAAAGAGGGCTACTTCCTATCGGCACTGCCTTTTTCAGCCTCGAGATATCGGCAGAGTAAGGATATCCGCCGCCTTTATGAAACAATTCGCCTGCAAGTCTCAGTGTATCCGTAGCATTTGAAACGGCAACATTACCGAGCATCCTTGCACTAAGAAAGAGAGCCGCAACAACAGCAAGAATCACCAAAGGAATTTTCAGCAAATTAAGTATCTTCTTGGCAAGCTTTTTGTTGCGAAATTTATTTAAATCCACAATCTTTTTTTCTGCCATATCTTCCTCCCGTCACTTTCAATAATGTATTTTATTAAGGTAGAGACCGTGCGCAGGCGCCGTATAACCTGCGGCAGAGCGGTTTTCAGCCTTAATAATGTTATCTATGGAGTCCGCCGGAATCTTTCCCCTTGAAATATCAATGAGCGTTCCGACCATTATTCTTACCATATTATAAAGAAATCCGTTCGCTTCTACTTTAAAAATAACCATATCGCCGTCCCGCTCAACTGATGTATTCATCACCGTTCTTTCGGTATCCTCAACGCTGCTGCCTGCAGCACAGAACGAATCAAACTTATGTGTGCCGATAAAATTCTTTGCCTGACGGTCAAGGAAATCTTCATCAAGAGGATATTTGTAATGGAGCGAATAATCATAAAGAAACGGATTTTTGTTCTGCGAGTTCCATATTTTATAAATATATTCCTTGGATTTGCAGTCATACCTTGCGTGAAAGTCATAATCAACCTCTTTGCAGTCAAGTGCCGCAATATCTTTCGGCAAAACCGCATTGAGTGCACCGACAAGCTTTTTGCACTCTATCGTGCTTTCGGTCCTTACGTTGCAGCAATACATATTTGCGTGAACGCCCGAATCGGTCCTCGAACATCCGACAACATTGTCACGCTTTGAACAGATGTGCTCGAGTGCATCCTGCAAGGTCTGCTGAACGGTAACGGCATTCTCCTGAACCTGCCAGCCATGATACGCCGTCCCGTCAAATGAAATTGTCAAAAGCAAATTACGCATCAGATAACCGCCTCAAAAAAATGATTTAAAACTATAACGCCAGCCGTAACTGCGGTGCAGAAGATGAAAGCAACAACATCTCTCACACCAAGTTTCATCTGCTTCATTCTTGTTCTGCCCTCACCACCCGTATAGCAACGGCAAGTCATCGCAAAAGCAAGCTCATAAGCTCTTCTGAACGATGAAACCATAAGCGGAATAAAAATGGGAACGAGCGCCTTTGCTCTCTGAATGATTCCGCCCGTTTCAAGGTCTGCACCTCTTGCTTTCTGCGCATTCATTATTCTGTCAATTTCTTCAATCAAAGTGGGAATGAATCTGAGCGCAAGTGTCATCATCATTGCAAGAGTATGAACCTTGATTTTGAACACTTTGAGGGGTGAAAGAATTCTTTCAAGTCCGTCGGTAAGCATCGTCGGGGTTGTCGTGTAGGTCAAAAGCGAGCTGATAATAACAAGGCTCACTATTCTTATCATTGTGAATATCGCTGTATTGACACCTTTTTCCGTAACGGCAATTCCCCAAAAGCTGAAATAGATCTTTCCGCCTTCAGTATAAAGCACATTGAGAACAGCGGTAAAAATAAGGATGATAACTATGGGTTTAAGGCTTTTAAGTATCATCTTTGCGGGCACTCTTGAAAGTGCCGCCGCCGCAACTGCAGTCAGAGCGATAAGTCCAAGTGAAAAGAAGCTTTTGCAAAGGAAGATAACAACTATAAGCCAAAAGGTTGTTATCAGCTTTGCTCTCGGGTCAAGATTATGGAGCACGGATTTTCCGGGATAATACTGACCGATGGTGATATCTCTTATCATTTTGCACTCCTCCTCTCTATGAGATTGCGGAGTATCTTTGTGCCCTGCTCAACGGTATAAACATTAGCAGGAACATCAATTCCTTTTGCACGGAGTTTTGAGAAAATCTCGGTTATTTCAGGGACATTAAGCCCCATTGCGCGAAGCTCATCCCCTCTTGAATAAACCTCGTCAACGCTTCCCTGCATCGCAACCGATGAATTATTCATAACGATTATACGGTCAGCCATTCCCGCAATATCTTCCATACTGTGAGAAACAATAATCACGGTGCTTCCCGTCTGTTTTCTGTATTCTTTTATAAGTTCAACAAGGTCTCTCCTGCCCTTGGGGTCAAGACCTGCGGCAGGTTCATCAAAAATAAGAACTTCGGGTTCCATTGACATAACGCCCGCGATGGCAACTCTTCTTTTTTCGCCACCCGAAAGATCGAACGGAGATTTGTCAAGATGCTCGGGTTTTACGCCCACAAAAGCCGCCGCACGCAAAACTCTTTCTTTTATTTCGGAATCCGAAAGCTTCATATTCTTCGGTCCAAAGGCTATATCTCTGTAAACCGTTTCTTCAAAAAGCTGATATTCGGGATA
>JAZNHM010000202.1:0-2589 GCA_045576955.1 Acutalibacteraceae bacterium
GCCATATGACCCCACCAGATGAGAACGTCGGTTGTTTCAAGCACTTCATCGGAAAGACCGCATTTGCGCTGTGCAAGAGTTGCGGTGCGAACCGTCATATCCTGCTGAGAGGAAAGGAAATTTTTGATACAGCCGTGGATGCCTGCGGGGTAAACGCCTGCAACTTCGTTGCTTGTTTTTTCGTGAACGCCCTCGTTCCAAACAGTTACATTTATCATTCTGTTCACTCCTTATCTTAATTTCTTGATTATTTCCTGTGATGCGGCAACGATTTTGGCGGCTGTCGGTTTTGTTATCAAGTCCATTTCGCCCATGAATTCAATGTAATCACCGTCAAAGCGATGCTTGAAACGGTAAAGTCCGAAGAGGGGATTGCTTTCATCGATAACACCCGCAACACCTCTGAAATCGTAGATTCTGCATTTTTCTTCTATCGCCCATTTTATCATTTCCCACTGCATCAGATAATTAGGCATAACTTTTCGGTTTTCGTTTGACGATGCGCCGTAAAAATACCATACCTTATCGCCCCAGAGCACCGAAATTGCGCCGGCAATAGGCACGCCTTCATAGTATGCGAGATAGAGCCGTGCTTTATCGCCGAAGCAGTCGAGAATTTTAGCAAAATACTCTGCAGAACGAAGTTCAAATCCGTCTCTTTCGCAGGTTTCTTTCATCAGCGAATAGAATACATTTGCCTTTTCACTGCCGTGAATCTTTATTTCAACATTATTTTTTATTGCTATGCGGATTTTTCTGCGGTGGTCAGAATGAAACGCCGCAAAAACTTCATCATCCGTTCTGCCGTTGAGGTGGATTCGGATGACGTATCTGCACTGAAAATCCTCAAAGTTGATTGTGCGTTCCTTGAACCTGAATCCGTTGGAAAGTGCGATTGCTCGGTATTCTTCGTTGTCAACGGGAACATCCTTATCTATTTTTAATTCATATGCATTATATTTTTTGCCTTCCTGCTTTGCTGCTTCAACAAGCGCAGAAAAGGTTTCTTTGTCGTTAAAATCACAAACGGGACCTCTCGGAGCATACATCATATGGTAAGGCAACTTTGATATTTTTCGCAGGAGCACGCCCATAGTGCCCGTAATTTTGCCGCTGTCGTCTTTACAAATGACTCCGAACCATTTCCAGTCATCCTTGACCTTTGCCCAAAGAGATGTCTGGAGGAAATGACCGTTTTCGTGTGACTCGACAAATGCATCGAACCCGGCGGCATTATTTATATTAATGATTTGTGTTTTCACATTATATCCTCTCAGTCTGTGTATAAGTAGTTATATTATATCCTAATATTTGCCGAAATGCAATAGTCGTGAGCTTCATTTGTGCGGTCTGTTTTGTGTGAATAATCGCATATTTTTTACATAAAAATAAAAAACTTGAAATTAGGTCTTGAAATTTTTGTCGATAACAGCGATAATATATATTATAAAAATTGAAAGGATGATATTTTTGGAAGCGATACTTAATTTTGATCTTGCCATTTTCGAATTCTTCAAAGATTTCGTCAGAATGGATTGGCTTAACCCGATTATGAAAATCATAACAACTCTCGGAGACGAAGGAATCTTCTTTATTGCTCTCGGATTAGTTATGCTTTGCTTCAAGAAAACAAGAAAGGCAGGCCTTGTCTGCCTCGGTTCACTTCTCGTTATGACTCTTCTCAACAACGAGCTTATCAAACCCATTATGGAAAGACCCCGCCCCTACAACCTCACAATTCTCCCCGAAGCCGCACAGAAGGCATTCACCGAATACGGCAAAGAATTTGACTGGATTGGTCTTTTCGGCAAGGTTGACTGGACTATCGACAGATTCCCCGGCTTTGCAGAAAAATGGAATGCAGGCTATGAATGGCCCGCAATCGTTGACTATATGTCATCAAAGTCGCTCTCATTCCCCTCGGGCCACACCTCATCTGCATTCACATTTGCGATGGCACTTGCACTTGTTCTCAAGAATAAGGGTGCATCAATCGCCGCATTCATCTTCGCATTCCTTATGGGTATGTCAAGAATCTATGTAGGTGTTCATTATCCCACAGACGTTATCGTTGGCGCATTTGTAGGCATCATCTACGCACTTATCGGTTACGCTATCTTCGCAAAGCTTTATGATGTTGTCTATCCCAAAATCGAAGATGCTTTTGCGAAAATGAAGGCAAAGAAAGCGAAATAAAAAAATTTCAAAAATTTTGATTTAGGTATTGATTTTTTGAAAAAGATGTGATATTATACTTTGGCAATCGGAACTCAAGCCGACTGCCAAAGTGAATATGCGCTGTTAGCTCAGCCGGATAGAGTGTTTGGCTACGAACCAAAAGGTCAGGGGTTCGAATCCCTTACAGCGCGCCAATCAAGAACCGTAACAATTGTTACGGTTCTTATTTTTTACAATCCAGCAAGGGATTCGAAAGCCCGTTAAGAAAACAGTCCTGCGGACTGTTTTTAGGGCGTGGGACTACAGCGTGGTAAACTTGACAAACAAGCGGCACACAACGAGCAGAAAGAAAACTAAACCCAACATTCTCCTTACAGCGCGCCATACCGAAACTCCTTGTATATCAAGGAG
>JAZNHM010000203.1:0-4920 GCA_045576955.1 Acutalibacteraceae bacterium
TTCGCCGAAACCGAGCGTCAGGCAGAATATCTCATATTCGGGTTCTGCCCACAGCATATCAAACGGGTCAACCGCACCTGCAAGCTCGGATTTCCAGAAATCAATTATCAGATTCGGCATCCAGAAATCGCCGTGACAAAGGCAAGCGGTGTTGTTGGTAACGCTGAATATTTCATCAAAATTCTTACTGATAAGCTCAACTGCCTCCATAATCTCGGATTCAATCTCGTTTTTCTCAAACTTTGCTTTTGTAAAGGCGTAAATGTCAACAAAATAATTTTTGTAATACTCCGCCCAAGTGTCATAAACGGGATTATCGTACTTGCCGAACTTGTCGTTATGCACGCTTTGTGCGTTCATAAGCGCATCAATAATACTGTTTCTGAGCCGTTTTCTTGACGGAACAAACGCAAGATATTTGCTTTTTCCGCTCATTCCTTTTATGTAATCCATACCGAGATAAACGGTATCGTTTTCACGGTGCAGAAAATAGGTTTTGGGAACCTTATATGAAACCTTGGGTGAAAGAAAATCAAGCATATCCTTCTCTTTGCAAATTGCATCATAGAATTTGCTCGTTTTAACTGCGATTTCATAAGGCTCGGTTGTGATTTTTATAAGATAAACGCTTCCGCTTGCGCCCTTGCCGACTGCACGGATTTTGCTGACCGTTGTGTGCATTTGCTTTTCAACAACCGATTTGATTAAATCTGTATTCATAGAAAATATCCTTTTATATCAAAATAAATCCCATCAGCAGACCGCCTGCAAATCCTGAGATATGCTCCCAAGCGGTTGCTTTGCCCATAAACATTCCGCCGACTGTGTAAATCGCTAAAACAATCAATGCTATTGCCGGTACGGGAGAAAAGAAAACCGTTCCGTTTTTAACGGCAAGCATAACAAATACTGCAATCAGACCGTAGATTCCCGTTGATGCGCCTTCGCCCTCGTGGAGCTTATACACAAACGCCATATACAGACCCGATATGAACGCAGAACCGATAAAACAGAGTGCGGTTTTTAACGAGCCGAGCTGTGATTCAACGGCATAGCCGACAATGAGAGTTGCGGTTATATTTGAAATGATGTGCCATGTTCCGATATGGAGAAGCGATGACGACACCAGTCGCCATACTTGTCCTTTTTTGATTTTCTTTTCAGACAGATGCAGAGCGTGATTTATGTAGCCTTTGTTATGTCCCGACCACAGTTTTTCTTTAAGTGTTACTGCTTCTGTTTTGGGGATTACAATAAAGTTATCAAGTATGAAGATTACAAAAATCAACGCACAAAAAGTTATTGTAAATATCGGCATATTCATTCTCCTTCATAGCTTCAAATGTTTTTCTTCAACCACTCCACAGATTGCTTCAATCCGTCAACAGTCTTTGTTTCCAAAACAACACGGCAATTATGTTCATTGGCAAGATTGATATATTTTTCAATATCCATTTCACCCGTACCGAGTGCGAGGTGATTTTTTGTACCCTCTGCATCGTGCAGATGAATATGGTGCAGACGGCCTTTGTGTTTCATAATGAATTCTTCGTCTGTGCCGCCTATATCGTGATTATGTCCCACATCAAAAGTCAGGGCAAAAGCCTTGCTTTCCAAAAGCAGTTCAATGGCTTCTATCTGAAAATCCTCATAGCCGTCGCAGTTCTCAATGCAGATTTTAATATCAGCATCACCGATAGCGTTTTCACACATATTTCTGAACGCAATAATACTTTTGAGATACTGCTCTTTGTATTCCAAGAAAAGATAAACCTTTCTGTCGGGCAGGGTGAAATAAACGCCTTTTGACATATGCATATTAACCACTCTGACACCAAGCTGTTTTGCAATTTCAATTGTATCGGCAACTGTTTTTGTGTATGCTTCTGCAACATAAGGGTTGAAATCGCTGACGTTCAGATTCTCGTCAAGGTGAACGGTGTAGCAAATGCTGTATTTATCGGCGATGCTTTTGAAATATTCCACGTCAATTTTATCAAGTTGATACTGAGGCATATTCATATTGAGTTCGATGAAATCAAGTCCCGATTCCGCACACAATTTCGCACATTCTTCAAGCGTACTTGTTTCAATCAATGTGGGCATACCGTAGTTTGTCAGTTTCATAATTCACCTCTGTCGGGCGTAATCTTTAAATTCTTTGTTTATCTTACTGAAAGAAAATTTTGCGATTTCTTTTAATGAATATGATTCCATAAGATGCTCGATAAACCGACAACCGAGATAATATCCGACATCGGAATGTCCGTTATATGAACACCAATCACCGAAAAAGTCCTGAACACTTTCCTTGGCGTCAAGACGGCGGAGATATTCCTTTTTGATTTCGGGTTCATTTTCACGGCACCAATCAAGCCAACCGTCTTTATCCTGATGATAAAAGTCATCATCACCGCAAAGAATATGTTCGCAAACCATAGCAACACCTTCCTGATAAAGCTGCTGTATGGCTTTTCTTCGTTTTGTAAAATCAGGGATATACAAATTACCGTTCATCTTATGCCATAGATGACCGATTTCGTGCAATATCAGAGCAAGCATATTTGTTTCGTCGCCCCAATCCAGCTCGATAATTTTCTCGATTCCGAGAAGAACTGTGTTCTTTCCGTCAAGCGTAGTTGCCCAACCTGCACCGTTGCAAAGTCCGAGATACAGAATGATATTTATATCGGGTTCTGTGTCAAAAAGCTTTGAAAGATTTGCGTTCAGAGTGTCAACAACAGCCTGAAAATTCTTGCTCACGAAATCTATTTTTTCTTCATTCAATGCGGTTTCAAGAACAGGAAGAACGTCCTTTTTGAAATCATATTCTTTTGCATCATTTTCACATTTTGACGGCAATTCTTTTGATATTTCGCCTGCATATTTTCTCCATACAGTTATATCAAAGCCGCCTGAGAAAAGTGCTTTTATTTTTTCGCAAGCGTTGATGATTTTCATTGTTTCACCTTATTTCACAGCAAACGTCGCAATATACTGCGGATAATATTTGCCGATTATGTTTCCGCCTTCTCCGTCACGGTCTTCGTATAATGCTTTGAGTGTAAATCCTGCTTTCAGCTGACCGCCGATTTGTTCATCCAATGTATGGCTGAACTGCACGCCGTCACCGTTTGCAATCATTGCATCAAGACGTTCTTTTGGCATTTTGAGAGGATTGAACGGCAAGGGATTAACAACTTTCAGAGGGTCATCTTCTTCAAATAAATAGTCAATGCCGTTATCAAGACCGGAAAGCATTCTTCCGCCCTTTTTTAGCACACGGTAGCACTCGTTCCAGACGTGATAAACATCTTCGACATAGTTGTTTGAAACGGGGTGAAAAATCAAATCAAAGCTTTCATCTTCAAAAGGGAGTGGTTTTGACATATCACCTTTGATGATGGTAATGCTATATCCTTCTCTTTCGGACACCATTTTCTCTGCTTCAAGCTGTCTGTCGGAATAATCAAAAACAGTACATTTCGCACCGAGCTTTGAAAGAACGGGCATTTGCTGACCGCCGCCGCTTGCAAGACCCAACACCTTTTTGCCTTTCAAATCACCAAACCATTCGTGAGGAACAGCAATGCAAGGTGTGAGAATAACCGCAAAATTATCGGGAGTAGTTTTCTTATATTCTTCGTGGCTTATGGGCACGGTGTATTCGCAGCCGTCTTTCGCCCAAGAATCCCAAGTTTCTGAATTTATCTTTGTATAATCAATCATTGTAATTCCTCATTTCTTATGCAGAATATGCCACACATCATTGCCGACAAATCCGCATTTTCTGTATAGCACTTCGGGGTTTGTTGCGTTATCAACCTTGCCCGAAACAGTCGCAAAATCTGCAACACCTTTCATTCTGAATAATAGTTCGGTTACAATCATCTGTCCTATTTTCTTGCCACGGTATTCAGGTAACACTTGTATCCACTCGAGTACAAGCTCTTTTGCTTCTGCATCATAGTCAACCAAACCGCAACCGACAAATTTGTCGGTTGCTTTTTCTTTAACCATTATCCATAAGTTTTCGTTGTAAACAGGCGTTTTGGTATAACCTTTTATAAGTTCCGCATTCACCGAAATATCTGTATATGAATCGTTGATTATCTGCACAATTGTTTTTATATCTCTTCGTGTTGCAATTGTGATTTCAAAATCATCGGTTACGATTTCGGGTATATCTTTAATGCTGTGATGTAAACGAAAATACTTTTCGTCTGTATATTCGGATAATATGTCAGATGAAAAATCTCTGTCGTGCAAAATTCTCATATCCGGCGGAATGGTTATGTTTTTAGCTTTCCAATACGGGATCGAAAGAGTACCGCAAGGGTTGTTTAAATATTCGGTTAGTGTAATCATTTTAAACTCCAAAATAATAAAAGGCACCTCCAAAACGGAGATGCCTACAATTTACAGAAAGATATAAATTACATCAATCGCAAACGGACAAAACGGCTCTCCGATTCATTGAGTTAATCATCATTGTCATCTTGTCCACCTGCCTTTCAGTAATTTTTATTTATTGTAACAATATAAGAATAATTTGTCAACAGTTTTCAGTTGCGATGCAAAAGTGTCGGTTTTAAATTCAAAAATGTTTGCAACAGATTCCGAATGGCGCACTTCTATACATATCCTGACGGAATGTAAAGTGCGTAGCTCCGCTGATGAAAAATCAAAGATTTTAAACAAGGGTTTTACCCTTGCGTTGTAGAATAACTATCCCAATTTTATGTTTTTATTTAAGCCCAACGGGCGCAGCTCGGAGAGAAGATTTTTAAATTTTCTCTCCGATTTTTGTTAGGGGTTTGGGGAAGAAATTCACCAACAAGCGGTAAAAAACCGATGAGAAAAATTATGAACGAATTGTAAATCGGCATAATTTGAATATGAGGTTTTTGCAAAGTGTAT
>JAZNHM010000204.1:0-8288 GCA_045576955.1 Acutalibacteraceae bacterium
TGGAAGTGCCTTGTCTTCCTAAGACCGCTTGGCCTCCGACTTATTGGTTACAACTATTTTCAGCTTATTCTCTTTATGGAGCACACCACAAGGTATTTTTAAGCTGTACGGCGGCATTAAAGATGTTCCCAAAAAACGGTCATTGAGATATACGGAAGCTGCGAAACGCACATCACCAAGGTTGATTTCACCTTCTTTACCTGTTTTTTCATCGGGAAGAGTAAATGTTGTTTCGTAAATACCGCTTCCCGAGCAGGCCCTGTCGATTAAATAAGACCAATCACAAAGGTTTGTGGGAACAGCTTTGTCGGAATGATTTATAATATCAAATCCGTTTTCATTGCAAACAAGCTCAGTTTCTTTACGGAACAGAAAGTTATTCTGAATTTCGATTTTTGTTTTAAATTCTTTCTTGTTGTCTGCATCATAATTTTCATCTGTCAGTAACACAACGGCCGTTTCGCCTATGGCAAGAGATAGGTTCAGAACATCGTTCTCGGTTTGTAAATTCTGTAGTTTGCCGTTTCCTAAATCAAGCAGATATCCCTTTGAAGAAGGCAAGTGAATTCTGTAATCTCCGTTCTCTCCGGTTTCTCTGAACAGACAGAATATTTCTGCGTTCTCTGCTTTTCTATGCATTGCACGTAAACCGTTGCCCTCAGTTTTGATTACAGGTGTAAGATTTGAAAGCTCACAGGAAACTCTTCCGCCGCATCTGATAAAACTATTCAAAGCTTTTTGTGTAGCATAAGGAATATAGGCATCTTCAGGAATGATAATGTGTTTATATTTTGCTATGCCGATGTGCATACAGCCGTTGTCGGTTATTTTCGCAGTCTGTATAACATCATCGTCAACAATATCAAAATCCACCATCATATCTTCAAGCTTTCTGCCGAAAGCATCAAATTTTTTATCTACAGCCTCCGCTTTCAGACCACCCTGAAAATCGGAAACGGGATAATAAAGACCTGTTTCGCATACCCGTTCACCGAGAGATGATATATAAGACAACCGTTCTGTATAACGGTTAAACTGACCGAGATAACGGTAATACGGCTGATTCTCCGTGAAAATCGGCAGTTCCTGTGCAAGAAGCTGACCTTTGCGACCAAGAGGAAAATTAAACGGATTGAATATATTTATTCCGCGCACAGTCTGATATCCCACGGTATATCTCATAATATCATAAGTGAGTCCGGGACCGGCAACGCCGAAAATCTCGCTCATGGCAAACTTTGTGCCATTCTGTGCGGCGGCAGATGAAGCATATCTCGGATAGAATCCGTTGTAGGCGTTCATATCATTCTTGCTTGCAGTTTTGTTTTCGGGATAAAGCTGACGCCATATAACATCTATGCCCGGAATATCAAAGCATCTCAGGGCGCGCATCAGATTAAAGTTTCCGCCGCCGTTCATACAGCCGAGAGGACTGTGGTCTTTATCAAGATGTCCCGTAAAAGCAATATCGTTTTCATTTGCCCATTTTTTGCAAGGCAGAAGAAAATTCTCGCAGAACATACGGCTGCATAAATCATACCAGCGGTGCAGTATATGAATGTTTTCTTCAGTGACCGCTGTTCTTTTTGTGATCAACGGGAGGTGCGGCAAGATTGATTCACCGTATATTGCCTCATATTTATCAGCTAAATCTTTGTTGAACGGATTTAATGGTGCTTTGGGTTCATCCGTAAATACAGCTGTAACGGTTTTGCCAAGCTCGTTTTTCATCGTTGAACCATATTTTTTATGGGTGATTTCAATAAAATATTCCGTTGCATTTTTATTCAGCAAATCGGGATAATCGGAGTTTTCTTTTTCTGCAACATACTCGGTTACAACAGCATCTTCTGCGAATATGTAACCGTCTTCAATTATTTCCTTGTCATTCATTAAAGCCGCAAGAACATCGGGCGTTGACTGTTTATACGGATTCCCTGCAGAGAATGAGCGCTCGTAATATTTCAGCACCTGCCGTGCAAATTCGGGATGGTCTTTCATAACCTTTCTGCACGCACCGCCCGATGGCCAACCGCCTTCATCATAAATCCAACAGTTCATACCAAGGGATTTTCCCTTTTCAATGGAATATGAACAAAGTTCAAAGTATTCCGCAGAGAGATATTCGGGCTTGAGATTTGTTGGCATACTGTCAGGTCGGAATTTCTTCGGCTCGGGAAGAATATAAAACGCACGTATGCCGAGCCTCTGCATTTCAGCAAGCTGCTCATCTATTATTTCACGGGTGCAGATATCGTTCCATACCCAGATATATACGGGGGCATATGAAACATCGGGAGAGACGAAACTGCTCAAATCAAATTTATCATTATTTTTCATTGTTAACACCTTTGCAATTTCAGACATTTGCATCGTATTTACCCTGTTTTTTCAAGCACTTGATAAAGCACTTCAGAGCAATAACCATCGTCACATAAAGTACGGCAAGCAGAATGGGATATACCTTTATTCCGAAAAGTCCGCTGATAAGACTTACTGCGGGAGGAGCTAACATAACACCGATGTAAGCGAAGGCAATTTGTGAGCCCATAATTGATTGCGACACATCTTTTCCGAAATTGTGAGGTGTAAGGTGTATCATATTCGGATAAATCGAGCCGTTACCCAAGCCTATAAGGAACAAACCGACAACAGAAACCGCACCGTGCAAGGGGAGAAGCATAATCGCAACGGCAGGAGCGAGAATAACTGTGCCTATTCCGATACGCTTCCAGGTGCTGATTTTATCAGCAAGCAAACCCGAAACAAAACGCCCGATTGACATACCAACATAATATATTGTCAGTGCAAGTGCGCCGTGCTTTGTTTCGAATCCTTTTTCTTCTACAAGATATGTGCTTCCCCATACTCCGCAAGCATATTCGATTGCATTTGTAACAAGCATAATAATCCATACCAGCCGTACTTCCGCCTTTTTAGCCATCTGTAAAAGAGTAAGGTTTATGCCTTTTTCTTCTTCTGTTTCTTCAGTTGAAGAGGTCTTTTTCCACAAAGGAACGGAAGCAATCAACAAGATTGTAATTCCAAACTGCACATAAAAAGCATAGCGATAACCGCCGCGCCAGCCTATGTTACTTAATGCGTGTGACATAAGGTAAGGACTGAGAGATACTCCCACACCGTAAAAACAGTGGAGAAAATTCATATGACTTGCTTTGCAATGAAGAGCCACATAATTGTTAAGTCCCGAATCAATCGCACCCGCACCGAGTCCAAGAACAACGGCAAGTGGAATCATAAACCAGAATGACGGTGCAAATGAATAGCCGAGCAATGCCGCCGCAGTCATAGACGTACTGAAAGTTGTAACTTTAGCAGTTCCCAGCTTATTGAGGATTCTTGCACTGAATATGCTTGATAAAACGGTGCAACCTGAAATGAGAAATGTGATAATACTTACCGCTTCAACAGGAATATTCAGTTCCGTATGTATAGCAGGCCATGCAGAGCCGATGAGTGAATCAGGCACTCCAAGACCTATAAATGCAATATAAATTACAACGAGAAGTGTGGTTGCCACGATTAAAATCCTCCATAAAGAATAAACGTCGGAATGGTTTATATCATATCACGGGCTGTTCTAACTGTCAACAAAGCACCGCATAATTATATAAAATTTACTAAATAACTTGAAAAAATCAAAAAAATGTTAATATTAACTAAAATGTTGTATTGGGAGATGACACAGTTGAAAACCTGGCAAAAGGCAACCTTAAAAAGGTTGTTGAATAAACAATTAAGATTCTGCATATAACGGATTCGCATTTGTCTTATTATTGTGAAAATGATACGGAGTTCATAATCAATCAAGTAAAAAACGCAATAACACCCTCAACGGTGTATAATTGCACACTTTTACAAAGTGGTTTTTCAGAAAAAATTCACCTTATAACGTAAACTTGACAAAAAAATAATATATCTTATAATTAATTGTATAGTTCCTTTAATAAGGAGAGTTGATTGTGAAGAAGATAATAAAAACCATCTCAATTATAATTTGCTTAATAATGGTTTTTACTGCAATTCCTTTCAATGCTTTTGCGGCAGAAAGCGAAATCTATGAGGTTGATATCACCATGCCTGTTCCGAAGGTAGGAGCCGAAATTTTTGACCATGATGAAATATTTCTCGATAATGATAAATGTCGTGTTGGTTTGATTAGCTGGTTTTCGGAGATTGGCGGCATAGAAAACATTGTTCAATCGGATGTGTTTTTGCCCGGTTACAACTATTCGCTTTATATTACCATAGAACGAAATTCTGAAAACTACATTTTTGCAGAGGATTGTGTTGTGACGGTAAACGGAAAACCCGTTGAGGTTGAAAGAACTGAAACAGGGCGATATGTTCATTTTATATATAATTTTGAAAACGCAGAAAACAGTTCTGAAGATAATGTTGATAATCCTCTTTCTTTCCTTGAAATCATCGAAGGATACATCAAAGAATTCTTTAAAAAAATTTATAAAGTTTTTGCCGCATTATTCGGACATACGATTTATTAATTTTCACTGAATACAAACTTAAACGCCATCTGACTCTTTTAAAGAATCAGATGGCGTTTAAATTGTTTTTACCAACCGTGTCAAACAAATGCTATAGACACAATTTTGAAATTACTGTTTTATGAACACCCGGATTAGCCGGTGGTTATGATTTTGTGACTGTTAACAGTTATAAATAAATTTAACTTAATTCCAATCAATCTATAATTTATTTTACTACTATTTTGTTTAAAACAATGGCGTTTCTTCTTTTTGTTAATGTTGTTTACATCAAACCTAATTTGAATTTGATGTTTGCAATCTTCTTTTTTGTTTTTACTGCTTTTATTGTTTTGGATGATGAATCAGGTTTGAAATCAAGGTTATCTCCGTTGATTTCATTTATTACACCGCTATCCGATACGCTGAAAACAGTGTATTTGAGGTGTGCAGCTTCATCTTCGTAGAATACTGCGAAATTACCGTCTGACAGCTCTGTGAGGCAAGAATAACCGTAGAATCCTTGTGTCAGGTGATATGTACTTATCCAGTTAACATCACCGTTGCTTTCTGTAATACCGACTCGAAGTACACCGTCGGCTCTTGCCAAGAGATTCCCGCCCGCAGAGCAGAGAATAACTTGTTTGCCGTCGATTTTTTTGCTGGTTTCCATAAGTGATACCATGCAGTTTTTTGTGCCCTCAAGTGAACGGTCTGCACGGAACTCAGTCCATGTTTCACCGCCGTCGGTACTGTCGGCATATGCGATATGATTGCTCAGGTTTCTTGCATATATACGAAGCGCTTTGTAGTTTTTACCCTCAATTCTTACAAGCTGTGCTTCGCTTGTTTTCTTAAGTCCTGACTTAATCTTAATTTTGTTGCTTCTGTGCCATGTTTCACCGTTATCATCGGTATAGATAACGCTTGCTTTTTCAAATATCGGGTCTTTGAAAAGACCGTTATTGTCATAAACACAAAAAAGAATTCTTTCTTTGCCGTTATGATTTATAACGGTACCTCTGCCGGGACCTACTCCCAAAAACGATTCTTTATCGTTTTTAACTTGTTCCGAAAGAATTTTCGGATGGCTCCATGTCTTTCCGTTATTATCGCTGTATCTCATCCAAAGATATGTTGTTTTATAGCATTTCAACTCTGCACAACTGTAAAAAATATTTTGGTGAATTTTAACACCTTTCGCACCTTTTTGGTCTGCATAAAGCGGTTCACCGTTTTTATAAAGGCGGAATTCACGATCAACGGTATATTCTGTGATTTTTCTGTCTTTTCTTGTGAAAACGGGAGCAAAGTTGCCCTCAAAATCACCGATGAAATATCCGAAAGAGCTTAATTTATCACTGTTCTTGCCCTTTGTCAGAAGTAAATACTTTTTGCCATCGATCTTACAGTATCCAGTACCCGTTTTGCATTGAAGATAACCGCATTCAGACGGTTGAGCGTCTGCAAGCATAAAGATTCTGCCTGTTCCTGACTGTGCTATAACCGAGTCAATGAACGATGCGCTGTCTGTTGACGTAACGGTATCTGCATAGTCATCAAAATGATTGACCATTGCATAATCCCAACCGTTATATCCGTTCTTTGAAATTGCTACCGCAATATCAATATTGTTAGGAGAATCGGAGCCGTGACCGTAACGGATGTCAGCGCTTGCCATAACATTGCCGTTATTGAGAGTATAGAGAGCAGGGATGCGGTTACGCTCCGAGCCGTATTCTTTATTATCAAAAATTTGCTCATACAAGAGTTTTGAATTCATATTAATCTCCTTGTTTTATCAGGATTTTTTTATCTATAATACCAAAAAATGTGTATGTTGTAAATGTTTTCGAGTGAAAACATTCAAATAGAATTGATGAAAATGGAACTATAGAAAATTGTTTTTTAAAATTGACCATCATTTTTCAGCATTGACTTTTATTGAAAAGCTGGTATATACTTTATTTATCATCGCAAAGGAGGTTTTTGTATGACGAAAGCTCAGGCAAGACAGAAAGCAAAAGAATTAGTTGCAAAAATGACGGTTGAGGAAAGACTATCTCAGCTTGTATATAACTCACCAGCAATCGAAAGACTCGGTATTGACGAATATAACTGGTGGAACGAAGGTTCACACGGTGTTGCAAGAGCAGGCACGGCAACAGTATTCCCTCACGCAATTGCAATGGGTGCCACATTTGACCCTGACCTTGTTTGCGAGGTTGCAGATGCAATTTCAACAGAAGGACGTGCAAAGTATAACAAGCATATAAAATACGGTGATCACGATATTTTTAAGGGTCTTACCTTCTGGGCACCCAATATAAATATTTTCCGTGACCCACACTGGGGCAGAGGTCAGGAAACGTTCGGTGAAGATCCGTTTCTTACTTCTCAGCTCGGTGTTTCATTTATCAAAGGCATTCAGGGTAACGGCGAATTTTTTAAAGCAGCTGCTTGTTCAAAGCATTATGCCGTACACTCGGGTCCGGAAAAGAACAGATACGGCTTCAATGCTGTAACGGATATGCACGATCTGTGGGAAACCTATCTTCCCGCTTTTGAAAAGACCGTAGAAGCAGGTGTTGCAGGTGTTATGGGTGCATATAACAGCATGAACGGCGAACCCTGCTGTGCTCATTCGTATCTGCTTATTGATGTTCTCCGCAAAAAATGGAATTTTGACGGCTATATTGTTTCAGACTGCGACGCAGTAGGTGATATTTATAAATTCCATAAATATGTTGAAACATTAACTGAGGCGGCTGCCGTTTCGCTTAAGAATACCTGTGACCTTAACTGCGGCGGAACATACGGGGCACTTATTGATGCATACGAGCAGGATCTTGTAACAGAAGATGAAATCACCGCAGCGGCAGAAAATGTTTTCACCATCCGCTATCTTTTCGGCGAGTTTGAAGAGGTAAGACCTTATTCGGATATTGGTCTTGATAAACTTGACAGCAAGGAGCATAAGGCACTCAACCTCAGAACTGCAGAACAATGCATCACTCTTCTTGAAAACAAGGATAATTTTCTTCCTATTGATAAGAATACAGATAAGAAAATTGCAGTTATCGGTCCTAACGCACTCTCTATTACTGCTCTTGAAGGCAACTACAACGGATATGCTTCCGAATATGTGACCGTTGCCGACGGTATCCGCAGAGTATTCGAAAATGCGGATATATCGGTTGAAAAGGGCTGCAACTACTGCATGGAACATCTCAACTACTGCAGCGGTTTCGGAAATATGTTAAGTGACGGTATTGCAATCGCCGCCGAAGCGGATATAACTATCCTTGCCCTTGGTCTTGATTGCTCAATTGAGGGTGAGGATACAGGCTTTGACGATGATTACACAACCTGCGGCGACAAGCGTTCGCTCTATCTCCCCGCAACCCAACAGAAGCTTGCAGAGGCAGTATGCGATGTTTGCGAAAATGTTGTTGTTGTACTTCTCTGCGGAAGCTCAATTGACGTTGGCGAAAAGGTCAGAAACCACGCAAAAGCGGTTATACACGCATGGTATCCCGGCTCGCTGGGCGGATTCGCTCTTGCAAATGTTCTTTCAGGTAAGGTGAATCCCTCGGCAAAGCTTCCCGTTACAATCTACAGAGGCGACCACGATATGCCCGAATTTGAGGATTATAATATGAAGGGCAGAACCTACAGAAACATGGACGGTGATGTTTTTTATCCTTTCGGCATCGGTCTTTCATACACAGATTACAAATATGATAATGCAAAGATTATTTCAGCAGACGGCGAAAAGATAAC
>JAZNHM010000205.1:0-2176 GCA_045576955.1 Acutalibacteraceae bacterium
CATCAAGCAGTATTACACCGACATCGTTTCAAGCGTAAACATTCCTATGGTTATCTACAATTTCCCCGGCGGAAACGGATTCACCTTCACTCCCGACTATGCCGCTGAAATGTTCCAGGACAAGAGATTCATCGGCATCAAGCACACTTCAGCTGACTTGTTCACACTTCAGCAGTTCAAAGAGAAGATTGACGGCGTAACCGTATTCAATGGCTTTGACGAGATGTGCCTCGGCGGTCTTGCAATGGGTGCAGACGGCGCAATCGGAAGCACATATAACTTTATGGGCGATAAATTCCTTAAGATTTACGATGAATTCCACAACGGAAGCATTGCAAAGGCTCAGGAGATCCAGAACGAAGCAAACGTTATCATCACCGAAATGATTAAATACGGCGTTTTCCAGTGCGAAAAAGCAGTACTCACTCACATGGGCATCGATATGGGTCCCTGCCGCAAGCCCTTCCTCCCCATCAGCAAGGAAGGTTGGGAATCAATGAAAAAGGTTGCAGAAAATCTTTAATAGAATCAAACCCTGACGGTTCATCAAGCCATCAGGGTTTTTATTGTTTTCATATTATAATAATCAATAAATATATATACCTTATTATTTTCAAACCTGCAAACGGCAAGTATGCAGAGCTTTTCCGCACCGTCAATATCCGCCGTGCATGCCAATGACTTATCATATATCAGCATTTCGGGAATAAGATTTTCAACATCTGGAGTCGAATTGACGGATGCGATATCAGTACGGTGCCGTCTGATGTAAGATGATGCATCAAAATATGTGACTTTTCCGCTTACAAGACACATCGCAATTTCGATTTTCGCTGGCAAAAGCAAAACTCCGTTTACCTCGGGAGCAAAAACAAAATCTGCGGTAAAAACATTTTTTGCCGATCTGATCTCTTTCATATTTTCAAAGCCGTGGGATTTCATAAATTCCACGGCTTTTTTTCTTGCATCATCAAGGCTGTAAACCGTGCTTTCACAAGGTTGTGGGTTAATAATTTTATATACCACTCCGCCCGCTTTGCATATATCCACTTCAGTATTACTGTTTCTGAGTGCATAAATATCCACGCCGTCAACATCGACAGTCTCTCCGCCTCTCCACAAAGCTTCGTTTATCCCCGTAAGCGCACTCGCAATATTTTTTGCTTTTTCTGCGGATACGCTTTCCTTTCCGTAAAGAAATGCACTCATGCTTTCTCCGATAGATGCTGTTGAAATTATGCCGTAAACCTCATCGTCACCGTAGTAATCAAGCTCATCCTCAAAATAAGGCACATCGGATTTGCGATAGACGGTGGCATATTCCGTCAGAGTGTATTCTCCGTTCACAACGGCATTGGTCAAGTCGCTGAGATGATAATAAATCTCCTGCGCGTGGTCTGAAAGCTTCACTGCCGCCCTCCGTCTCCCTTCATTTCCCGAAAAGCCCTCCGAGAAATCATAAACACCACTGAAAAAGCGTGTAAGATTATCAACCTTTTCTGTGTAAAAACAGCCAAGACTGCCCAGAGCTCCCACAGCACGGGCACTCACATATGCTGAGCTGTCCGCAAGCGAATCTCCCGACGAAACGGCAAGTAAACGCAATCCGCTGCTGATTTCACGCGAATATTCCGTCAGTGATGTAAGAGCTTCAAACCTCACCCTGCCGAGAGCAGTTTCATAATCCGTCTTTGCTTTTGCGGTAAACACACCTGATGCCGCAAACACCACACAAAGCGCAACAAGATAAGAAATTATTCTGATAAATTTTCTGCGTCTGAGCATAAAAAATCACCCTGCCTTCACTATAAAAGTGTGCAGGGTGATTAGTTTTATGCAAGGTAAAATTTATTTAACGAGCAAGCTTTCGCCTGTCATCTGTGCAGGCTGTTCGATACCCATAATGTCGAGCATTGTGGGAGCACTGTCGCAGAGCTTGCCTCCGTTTTCTTTGAGCTTGCAGTCGTGACCGACAACAACGAAAGGAACGGGGTTGGTTGTGTGAGCAGTAAAGGGTGAACCGTCTGGCTCATACATCTTATCTGCGTTGCCGTGGTCAGCCGTAATAAGCATTACGCCGCCCTTTGCAGAAACAGCATCGCAAATCTTGCCTA
The DNA here is from genome assembly GCA_045576955.1 of Acutalibacteraceae bacterium. Lineage (GTDB taxonomy): Bacteria > Bacillota > Clostridia > Oscillospirales > Acutalibacteraceae > CAG-177. Next base: position 2,115 of record JAZNHM010000205.1, read on the forward strand.
CGCAGGTATCAACAGGCTCAACAGCAGCAACCGCAGGTTCAAACACACCTGTGTGACCAACC
>JAZNHM010000206.1:0-6582 GCA_045576955.1 Acutalibacteraceae bacterium
TATCCTTGTTGTTGCTGCAGACGACGGTATCATGCCCCAGACAATTGAGGCTATCAACCATGCAAAAGCTGCAGGCGTTCAGATAATTGTTGCCGTCAATAAGATGGATAAACCCGCCGCAAATCCCGACAGAGTTCTTCAGCAGCTCACAGAACATGAGCTTGTTCCCGAAGAATGGGGCGGTGAAACAATTTGTGTTCCCGTTTCCGCACTCAAGAGAACAGGTATTGACAATCTTCTCGAATCCGTTCTTCTTGTTGCAGAAATGCAGGAGCTCAAGGCTAATCCCAACCGCTCGGCAAAGGGCGTTGTTATTGAAGCAAGACTTGATAAGGGCAGAGGCCCCGTTTCAACTCTCCTTGTTCAGAACGGTACTCTTAAGTCAGGTGACATCATCGTTGCAGGTACCGCTGTAGGTCGAGTCAGAGTTATGACCGACGATAAGGGCAGAAAGGTTAACGAAGCAGGTCCTTCTGTTCCCGTTGAAATTATGGGTCTTGCAGAAGTTCCCCAGGCAGGCGACGGCTTTGATGCCGTTAATGACGAGCGCCTTGCAAGAGAGCTTGTTGAGCAGAGAAAGAACAAGGCAAAGGAAGAGCAGTTCAAGGAATACCAGAAGGTTACTCTTGACAATCTCTTTGCTTCAATTCAGGAAGGTCAGCTCAAAGACCTCAATATTATCATCAAGGCAGACGTTCAGGGTTCTGCAGAAGCAGTCAAGCAGAATCTTATCAAGCTTTCAAACGAAGAAGTCCGTGTTAAGGTTATCCACAGCGGTGTAGGTGCGATCGTTGAAAGCGACGTCATGCTTGCAAATGCATCAAATGCAATCATCGTCGGCTTTAACGTAAGACCCGACAACGTTGCCGCAGAGGTTGCGGAGCGTGACGGCGTTGATGTCAGAACCTACAGAGTTATCTATGAATGCATCGAAGAGGTTGAGGCGGCTATCAAGGGTATGCTTGCTCCCAAGTTCAGAGATGTTGATATCGGTAAGGCAGAGGTTCGTCAGGTCGTTAAGATTTCATCAGTCGGCAATATCGCAGGCTGCTATGTTACAAACGGCAAGATCACCAGAGGCGCAAAAATCAGAGTTGTACGTGACGGCTTTGTTATTGCCGAGGACGAAATGGCTTCACTCCGCAGATTTAAGGATGACGTTAAGGAAGTTGCTTCAGGTTTCGACTGCGGTATCGGTCTTAACAAGTTCAACGACATCAAGGAAGGCGATATTTTTGAAGCCTTCATCACAGAGGAGTACAGAGATTAATGGCAGGATACAGGATTGACAGAGTGTCCGAAGATATAAGAAGAGAAATAGCCGCAATAATGCGTGAGCTTAAGGACCCGAGAATTCAGGGAATGCTCACGGTTGTCGATGCAGAGGTGAGCTCGGGTGCTTCCTTTGCTAAGGTTTATGTCAGTGCAATGGAAGGCATCGAAACCGCAAAGCTTGCGGTCAAGGGGCTGACCAGTGCAACCGGCTATATCCGCAGAGAAGTCGGCAAAAGACTTCATCTGCGCAAAACTCCCGAACTTAAGTTTGTTGCAGATGACTCAATCGAAAAAGGTATGGGCATCGCAAGAATGATCGGGGATATCACATCGGACAGTAACGAAGAATAAGGAGCGTCAATTATGAGAATTGACCTGCGTGAAACCGCAAATATACTTCAGAGCTTCGATAGAATCCTTCTTTTGTGCCACGCACATCCCGACGGCGACACTCTCGGCAGCGCAACAGCGCTTGCCCATGCACTTTCGGCAAAAGGCAAAAAGATAAGGGTTGAATGCTCTGACCCCATTCCCAAAGACTTCGGATTTATGTTTGAAGGTCTTGCAAACGACGAGTTTGAGCCCGAGCTTATCGCCGCAATAGATGTTGCGGATATCAAACTTCTCGGCAAAGACTCAGAGGGTAAATACCAGGGAAAAATCGGTCTTTGCATCGACCATCACGGCTCAAATATTATGTATGCGGACAAAGTCTGCCTTGAGCCCGATTCGGCATCAACAGCAGAAATGATTTTTCTTCTGCTCAAAGAGCTTGATGCGGAAGTCAGTCCGCAGATTGCATCGTGCCTTTTCACGGGCGTAACAACCGACACGGGCTGTATGCGTTTTTCAAACACCACACCGAGAACATTTGAGATTGCGGCTGAACTTGCAAAATATGGAGCAGATACGTATAACATCATTCAGGTTTTCTTTGAAACAAAAACAAGAACCTATGCGGCGCTTGAACGTCTTGCTCTTGAAGGAATGAGATTTTATTTTTCCGACCGTTGCGCAGTTATCTGCATAACGCAGGATATGTATAAAAAAAGCGGCTCTGACGAAAGCGAAACAGACCGCCTTGCAAATCTGCCCCGCCAGATTGAAGGTGTACTTGTCGGCGTTTCGATGAGAGAACTCAAAGACGGAAGCTTCAAAGCATCCGTGCGCACTCACGGCGATATCGACGCATCCGCCATCTGCAAAAGACTCGGCGGCGGCGGTCATATGGGTGCGGCAGGCTGTACGCTTTACGGCTCAAAGCAGCAGGCAATCAATTCCCTTCTCAAGGAAATCCAAGCGGAGATTGATGCTTTTACCATTGATTAAAGAATTCGGGCAACTTTTTGAGTTGCCCGTTTTTAATGAAGAAAGAAGGAACTGTTATGACAGGAATAATTCTTCTCGACAAGCCAAAAGATATAACATCGTTCGGTGCCATTGCAAGGGTACGCCGCATATGCGGTGAAAAGAAATGCGGTCATACGGGCACTCTTGACCCGATGGCAACCGGTGTTCTGACAATAATGCTCGGCGGTGCAACCCGTTTCTGCGAGCTTTTACCGAGCCACAACAAAGCATATATCGCCTCTTTCCGTCTCGGTACAACAACAGACACTCTCGATATTACGGGAAAAGTTCTTAAAACAAGACCCGTTAATGCAACTGCAACTGATGTCAGAGAAAAGCTCAAGAACTTTGAAGGTGAAATCAGTCAGCTTCCGCCGATGTATTCCGCTGTTTCAGTTGACGGTCAAAGGCTCTATGACCTTGCACGCAAAGGAATTGAGGTTGAGCGTAAAGCAAGGCAGGTAACGGTTTTTTCAGTTGAAATGCTTTTCGAAAATGAAGAAAGCGGCGAATACTCAATTGCCGTTGAATGCTCATCGGGCACTTATATCCGCACGCTTATTGCCGACCTCGGTGAGGCACTCGGCTGCGGTGCGGTTATGACCGACCTGCGCCGCACAAAGGCAAACGGATTTTCAATAGAAAACGCCGTCACCCTCGAGCAGCTTGCGGCTGCTGCGGATAACGGCAGTTTGAACGATATTGTTATTCCCATTGACAAGGCACTTGAAGAATACCCCGTCATAAAAGTCAGCGCCGCTCAGGCAAAACGCTTTTCAAACGGCGGTGAGCTCGACCTTCAGAGGCTGAAATATCCCCGTATGCTCGGATTTTTCAGAGTATACGACCCCGATGATAAATTTATCGGGCTCGGCGAAATCGGCACGGGCGACAGTCTGACGGTCAAAAGAGTTTTTATTGGTTAATTATACCTTAATCCCCTTTTCAACCATAGCTTTTTTGAGAATTTCAATGTCACCGTGATAATAGCAGTGACCGTCCATTCCCGCATTCTTTGCTCCGTCAATATTTGCCTGAACATCATCGATGAAATAGCATTCTTCGGGGTTGAGCGAAAATTTTTCATAAAGAGCAAGATAAATTTCTTTTTCGGGCTTAAGCAGCTTGTAATCGGCTGAGATAAGATAGCCGTCAAAGAGCGAGAGAGCGGGAATTCCGCCGATTCTCTCATAAAAATCACCCGATGCGTTTGAAAGAAGATAGATTCCGTAACCGTTTTCTTTAAGGCCTTTTATAAAATCATACATCTTCTCAAACGGCGGCATATACGGATAAAAATTGTGCACCATTTCGCTTGCTTTTTCAAAAATCTCAGGCGGAATGGCGCTTTTCTTTTGCTCCATAATATCTTCGGGGAAGATAATTCCTCTGTCTTTATCCGCCCAGATGGGATTTCTGAAAATTTCTTTAAGAAGAATGTCCGCAGTTTCTCTGTCAAACAACGAATAAAGTGTTTTTTCGGGGTTATAATCAATCAGTACCCCACCCATATCGAAAATAATGTTTTTTATCATATTATCACCAAATCAAACCGCCCTGCTTTTTACAGGGCGGTAATTTTTATGCCATTTTAACAATATGCTGGCAGTATACGTAAACGTTTTGGATTTTCTTCGCCTCGGTATCGTATTTTGTTTTGATAACGGGCTGTGTTTCCGAAGGAGTGATATAAACCTTGAACACGATTGCGTGCTGACCGGGGCGCATATTTGTTATTTTCTTATATTCAAAATGCTGACCCTGGATGTCAAGATATTTGAAAACGATTTCCTCAAGCATATCGCCCGTAAAGCAACGGATGATATCATCGTTTTCATACATTTCGATGATGGCTTTTGTTTCTTCAAATGTCATCATCTCGCTTTTGAATTCGCCCTCGTTGATGACTGTGCTCATTGAGGAATTGTCAAGCAGCAATAACGGTAAATCGTTGTTTTTCATAATCTTGGCCTCCTTGGTTGATTTATTAAGTCTATTATACCACATGAATTGTTACCTGTCAACAAATTGCAGAATTCACGCGTTTTTTCTGCTGTTTGCACAAGTTTTGCAAGAATAATATGTTCAACTTGCAAAATCACTCGGTTTTTTCGTCCATATAATCAAGCACACGCTCAATCAGATTGAGCCTCTTTTCACCTTTGAGCAAGCGCACGGCAATATGCGGTTTTCCGTTACCTGCGCTGACAACGAGCCTGCCTTTGAAATGCGTCGCAGCAGATGCAATCTTTTCCATATCAAGCTGGCTGATTTTAAAAATCACTCGGTCGCTCTGCATCGTGATTTCATAAACATCGTGTCTTGCCGCTTTTCCTCTGAGAAGTGCGATTTTGATAAGACCCTCAACGCTTTCAGGCGGATCACCGAAGCGGTCACAAAGCTCATCAATAACATCAGAAGCATCCTCATTCGTTTTGATATCCGCAATTCTGCGGTAAATCTGAAGCCTCTGCGGAACGCTTTCAATGTATTCATTGGGAATGTGTGCATCAATCGGCAGGTCAATAACACAATCCTTTTCGGGTACTGCCGATTTTTCACCTTTTTCCTCGCTGATTGCCTGCTCAAGAAGCTTCACGTACATCTCATAACCGACTGATTCCATGTGACCGTGCTGATTGGAACCGAGAACGTTGCCTGCACCCCTGAGTTCAAGGTCACGCATAGCAATATGGAATCCCGAACCGAATTCGGTGAATTCTCTTATTGAATCGAGCCTTCTTGTTGCAATTTCGCTGAGTTGTTTGCCTCTTGTGAATGTGAAATACGCACTCGCTCTTCTCGACGAACGGCCAACTCTGCCCCTTATCTGATGAAGCTGTGCAAGACCCATTCTGTCTGCATTTTCGATGATGAGAGTGTTTGCGTTAGGTACATCAACACCCGTTTCGATAATCGTAGTGCAGACGAGAATATCAATTTCACCCTCAAGAAGTCTGCGCCACACTTCGCTCAGTTCATCCTCACTCATCTTACCGTGACCGATTCCGACATTTGCATCGGGCAGCATCGCCTTGATTTCTGCCGCTTTTTTCTCGATATCCTCAACACGGTTATAAAGATAATAAACCTGACCGCCTCGGCGCAGCTCCTGCTCCATCGCCTGAACAAGAACGGGCATATTGTGCTCAATAACATAAGTCTGAACGGGCTGTCTGTCCTGCGGTGCTTCTTCTAACACCGACATATCCCTGATTCCCGTCATCGCCATATTAAGCGTTCGGGGAATGGGTGTTGCAGTCAGAGTAAGAACATCAACTGCGGGGAAAAGAGTTTTGAGTTTTTCTTTCTGCGCAACGCCGAAACGCTGTTCCTCATCAATGATAATCAGTCCGAGGTCTCGGAACTGAACATCCTTTGAAATTATGCGGTGAGTACCGACTACAACGTCAACCGAGCCACGGCGCAAACCGGTTATCGTTTTATCAATTTCTTTCTTTGTGCAGAATCTTGAAAGCATTCCCGCTTCTATCGGGAAGCCTTCAAAACGCCTGAGAATTGTCTGATAATGCTGAAGCGCAAGGATAGTTGTGGGAACCATTATTGCGCACTGCTTTCCGTCAGCAATGCACTTGAAAACGGCACGGAGAGCGACCTCGGTTTTGCCGAAGCCGACGTCGCCGCAAAGCAGTCTGTCCATCGGATACGGTTTTTCCATATCCTTTTTGATTTCGTGAATGCAGCGGAGCTGGTCGTCTGTTTCAATAAATTCAAAACGGCGCTCAAAATCGTTCTGCATATCAATATCGGGCGAGAACGAGTGACCCTTGACCTTGATTCGCTTGGAATAAAGCTCGATAAGCTCCTTTGCCATATCCTTGACGGCGCTTTTGACCCTTGAACGGGTTTTTTGCCAATCCTTGCCGCCAAGCTTACTTAATTTCAAGGGCTTATCGTCACTCTTAGGTCCGATGTATTTTGAAACCTGGTCAAGCT
>JAZNHM010000207.1:0-5127 GCA_045576955.1 Acutalibacteraceae bacterium
GTAAACCATAATTGCGGGAATCTGCGCAATAAGGTGGATGCACTGACGAAGAACGTTTTCGATTGATGTGTCGTCGGGATTCTCGTCGTATGAATAAAGTGCAAGAACAGAACGTGAAAGCTTGTTCATAATGTTGGGTGAAGGAGCTTTCATAATCATATCCTCGATAAAATCATCGGGTAGTTCACGGCAAACCGAAAGAATACGGCAGAAATTATCAAGTTTTTCCTTTGTGGGAAGCACGCCGAAAAGAAGAAGATAAATAACCTCTTCAAAACCAAAACGGTCTTCAGCGATACAAGCATTGACAATATCTTCCATATTGATGCCTCTGAAATAAAGGCGGCCTTCTCTGGGAAGCTTTTCACCGTCATCGATATAGTAACCTTCAACGGTACAAACATTGGTGATACCTGCCATAACGCCCGTTCCGTCTGAATTTCTCAGACCTCTTTTGACGTTAAAGCGGTCAAAATCAGCGGCTTCAATGTAGTTATATTTGCGAATCTGATTGCATAAATTCTCTATATATTCTTTATCAACTCTCGATTCAATTGTGGACATATTCTCTACCTCCGTCCATAAGCTGTTATTTAATCATATTTATCCATTCTATAATTAATTCATTATATATCAAATATATTATAAAAGTCAAGTAAACATTTTGCGGAAAGGAAGAAGAACATGCGCATTAATCTTATAATTTGCATCATACTCGCGCTTGCGATGATTATTTGTCCGGTTGCAGCACTTGGAAGCAATGCATCGTATAGCGAGGAGCCACCAAAAACAACCGTACAGCCGATTCGGACATCTGATGAAAAAGAATATATTTCGGTTATGTCCTCATTGAACGGAAAAATAGAAAAAATAGGAATGAGAGAGTATATCATAGGATGTGTTGCAGCGGAAATGGCGGCTTCTTACCATTCCGAAGCGTTGAAGGCTCAGGCGGTTGCAAGCTTTACATATGCAAAAAAGACTTGTGAGCAAAACGCAAAACACAAAGATTCTTCCCTCGGCAATGCCGATATTTCGGACAGTGCAGAAACCCATCAGGGATATATTAATCAAAAACAACGCAAAGAAAAATGGGGCGAGAAATACGAGGAATATGAATCGAAAATTATATCTGCGGTTGATGAAGTATTCGGTCGTTATCTGGAGTATGACGGTGAAACCGTTCTTGCTGTTTATTGTGCGATAAGTGCAGGTTCAACCCAGAGCGCAGAAAGTCTGTGGGGGTCAGATATTCCTTATCTGATAAGTGTTGAAAGCCCGGGGGACAGACTGTCGCCTGATTATATGAGTACGGCAAAATTCAGTAAATCAGAATTTAAAAAGCTCGCAAAAAAATGCGGCGCAAACCTCAGCGGAGATGCGGAAGAATGGCTTGGCGTATCCGAAAAAGCAGAGAGCGGATATACAACGAGTGTGATTCTCGGAGAAAATAAAATAAACGCATCTAAAATCCGTGAAGAGTTTGGTTTAAGAAGTCTTTGCTTTGATGTTGCATACACGGGAGAAGAGTTTGTTTTCACTTGCCGCGGGTACGGTCACGGAGTTGGAATGAGTCAGTACGGCGCGGACTATATGGCTCGTCAGGGATTTTCGTGGCATGAAATTATCAAGCATTACTATCCGGGGACAGAGATAGTATAATTTTCCTTTTTCGGTGAACAATATGTTAAAAAATTCGGAGGATGCAAATGAAAAAGGTTGTTATTACGGTAGACAGTGCGGCGGATATTCCCGCAGAGATTGCAGAAGAATACGGCATAGAAATTATGCCTATGCACGTTATTATCGGTACAGGCGAAAAAAATGACGGTGTTGACATAACGGCATCGGAAATTTTTGATTATGTCGAAAAGACGGGCGAAATCCCGAAAACATCTGCTGTTTCTCCGGGCGAATATATCGATTTTTTCGGCAGATTTACAGCGGAAGGGAAAGCTGTTGTTCATCTTTCGTTTTGCTCTGAGCTTTCCTCGACATTCCGTAACGCAAGGATAGCATCTGCAAGGCTCACCGATGTTTATCCTCTCGATACACGCTCTCTTGCAGGCGGAATATCTTTGCTTGCACTTAAGGGATGCGAAATGCGTGATGATGGATTGAGTGCAGAGGAGATTTATTCGCGTTTATCTTCTCTCGTTTCTAAAACAAAAGTGAGCTACATTCTCGATGATATCAATTATCTTAAGCATTCGGGAAGATGCTCGTCAGCAGCTGCATTCGGTGCCAATTTGCTTTCGATAAAGCCTTGCGCCGCAATGGTTGACGGCAAAATCGATGTTGTCAAAAAGTACCGAGGAAAAACACAAGCTGTCCGCCTGCAATATGCAGACGAACAGCTTAAATCATTTAAAAATATTGATTATTCTGCCGCTTTTATTTATCATTCCGGAGTGGATAAAGCCGAACTTTCCGTAATATCCGAAATGCTTGAAAATGCGGGCTTTGAGAAGGTGATTACCGCTTTCACGGGGTGTATGATAAGCTTGCACAGCGGAAGAAACGCTCTTGGAATTCATTTTCTTGAAATGTGATTATTTCTTGAGAAAATCCAATGTAACACCGCAGATTTCTTCTGCTCGGTTTTCGATGCACTGATGTCCGCCGCCCTCAACTATGTATGTTTCGGCATCGGGAAATGCGTTCTGCATCTGCTCTTTCATAGAGGAGTTGATGATGATATCCTTGCTTGCGTTGACAAGAAGAACGGGGCATTTAATCTTTGATGCATTTTCGAGGTCTGTCGCCTTTACGTTGAACATCATTTCGCAAAGACCGCCGCCGAAGCCGTTATACTGTGTTGCATCGGTAACGCCCGTAACGTCATAATTCATCGCGAAATTCCAATCCATTGTTGCAGCGAATATTATCATTTTGACAAGAGGTTCACATCTTGTGCCGTAATTGAAAAACACATCCATAATCCACTTCATAGCACCCGAAGTCATAAGAGCTTCCATTGCTGAGGGAAATTCGCTCTGGGGTGCGGGGCAATAGAGAAGAAGATTTTCGATGGGATTGTTAACGGCGATATTAACCGCAACGCCGCCGCCCATTGAGTGGCCTGCGATAATCCATTCATCCATCGGAGCGATGCTTTTCATAAGCTCGGTTATGATAATTTCACGGTCAATAATTTCAATATCATCCGATTCTCTTGTGCTGAATCCGAAGTTAGGAAGGTCTGCCATAACGCATTCGTAACCTTCTTTTGCAAGAATCGGAGCCATGTTGCGCCATGCGTATGTAGAGCAGAGGAAACCGTGAAGCATCATTATTCTGCCTTTCATTTCGCCTTCAGCGGGAACAACTCTGTAATGAATGTCATAGTCGCCGTATTCAAAGAATTTGCTGTCTTCATACGGCAGAAAGTCTTTTTCTTCCGCAAAAGCGAAAAGCGAAAACGCAGAGAGTGCAATTGCGATTACGCAAAGAATGCTTATAATTTTTTTCATAGTATCACCTCAGAATGCATTTAAAAAACGATGTATTACCAATGCAAATACTGCTATCCACACAGAATTTGTAACGTAAGCGGTAATAAGAAGTGGAAGAGAAAATTTTTTCTTTTTAATAATAAGGATGACAGATGCGACGGTATATGAAATAACCGCAACAGCTGCTATTGAATAAATGATAACGAATGCGGCGGCAAAACCGTCGGCATATGATGTGTCTGCCGTAATCCGTGCGGAAACAAACGATATCAGCCACAGTGCAAGCACGGATAAATCGGCTATCGAAAGAATATTAAGTGTTTTTTTCACTGCTATACTCCTTTAGATAATATAGTTTTTACAATTTCTTCTGCAAATCCGAACAGCATATTGCCTAATATGATAGTCAGGCCGATAATCGGATACAAACTCAATATTATGCATATAATCGGGATAAGTTTTTTCTTTCGGATTATGATATCGAGAATTGCAAAAAGAATACCGATGGGCAAAACAAAGGCAATGCAGAGAATCACGGGAATAACGAGCATTCCTACTGTTCCTGCAACCAAATATGTAAAACCGAGACAGCAAAGGCTCAGAAAGCCGAACGGGATTTTCTGAAGAATGGTTTTAATCTTCATCTTTTATACCTTACCCGTACTGCCGAAACCGCCTGTGCCTCTTTGAGTTTCGTCAAGCTCATCGGCTTCAACGGGCGTTATAAGAGACACGGGCATAATGACAAGCTGAGCAATACGCTCGTCGGGATTGATTGTGTACGCTTCCTTCAGCTGATTGATAACACCTACACAGATTTCGCCTCTGTAATCGCTGTCGATTACTCCAACGGAGTTGAGCAGACCGATGCCGTGCTTGATTGCGAGACCGCTTCTTGCAAAAACAAATGCACCGAGCTCTGCCGAGGGCAGTTCAATTGCGATGCCCGTGGGGATAACCGCTTTTTCACCGCCGCCGAGGGTTATCGGCTCATCAATGCAGGCATAAAGGTCCATTCCGGCGCTGCCGGGCGTCGCCCTGAAAGGGATTTTTGCGTTTTCACGCAGTTTTTTTATTTTAAATGTATTCATTATTTTGTCAGATTCTCCTTATATCTTTCTTCGGGGGGAATCTTTTTGTGCGGGCAGGGGATGGGTTCAATTATTTTCACTGCGGGTTCTGCCCATCTTACTGCATTTATAATAATCTTCTGAACATATTCGTTATGGAATGTGGGATTGCTTTCGTGGCCCGGCTGAAAATAGAAAATCTTGCCGAGACCTCTGGTCCAGCAGCATCCCGAACGGAAAACCTCACCACCAGTGAACCAACCGAGGAAAACAATTTCGTCAGGCTTGGGAATATCAAACTGCTCGCCATACATTTCTTCAACGCCAAGGCTGAAATGTGCGGGGATGCCCTTTGCAATGGGGTGAGTGGGATTGATGTTCCAGATTCTTTCTCTATCGCCGTCTCTCCAACGGAGATTACAGGTTGTTCCCATAAGCGATTTGAAAATCTTTGAATGATGACCCGAATGAAGAACGACAAGACCCATACCAGCAAGCACTCGCTTATGTATCTTTTCAACGAGCTTATCGGGAACCTTGTCGTGTGCCATATGACCCCACCATATGAGAACATCCGTTGATTCAAGAACTTCATCCGAAAG
>JAZNHM010000208.1:0-3585 GCA_045576955.1 Acutalibacteraceae bacterium
TCCGACTTAGCACCGAGTGAGCCGAACACTTCGATTCTCTGGTCGTAGCCGTATGCTGCACGGCGGCTGTTATCGATAACGCCGAGAGCACCGTTTTCAAACTTAAGGTTTATTATAGCTGTATCAACATCACCTGCTTCACCGATAGCGGGGTCAACAAGACAAGTTGCGTTTACATAAACCTCTGTAACATCGCAACCTGCAAGGAAGCGCGCCATATCGAAATCATGAATAGTCATATCAAGGAACATACCACCGCTGACTGCAGAATATTCTGCCGGCGGGGGAGCAGGGTCTCTTGAAGTGATTTTAACGATGTGAACATCGCCGATTTTGCCGTCGTTAACCATAGCTCTTACGTTTGCGAAGTTATGGTCAAAGCGGCGGTTGAAACCAACCTGAAGCTTAACGCCTGCCTTAGCAACAGCGTCAATAACTGCGTTAACCTTTTCGGGAGTGAGGTCAACGGGCTTTTCGCAGAAAATGTGCTTACCTGCTTCAGCTGCTTCAATAGCGATATCTGAATGAGTATCAGTTGATGAGCAAACAAGAACTGCTTCAACCTCGGGGTCAGCAAGCATCTGCTTGTAATCATCATAAATCTTGGGGATGTTGAGTTCTGCGGCTACTTTTTCAGCATTAGCCTTGAAAACATCTGTTATTCCGACAACTGTTGCAGTCGGAACATTATATGTAATTGACTTTGCGTGAAGAGAACCGATTCTTCCGGCACCGATGATGCCAATTTTAAGCTGCTTCATTTTTATGGTCCTTTCTGAAAAAATTCGGGAAAATCCCGACTTATTTTTTAATTTTATCATATGTTTTTAACAAATTCAATAATATAATTAATTATTTCGCAAATTTTTGTTTCGTAGCCATACCACCGCGAATATGTCTTTCAGCCTTGTTCACGTCAAGTATCTTCCTGACATCGTTATAAAGGCTCGGATTGAGTTTTTTTAATCTTTCGCTCACATCAACAAACACTGTGCTTTTCGATACTCCGAACTTTTTTGCGGCGGCGCGAACGGTAGCTTTGTTTTCGATTATATATTCTGCAAGCTCAACAGCTCTTTGCTCAACATCATTCTTCAAAAATATCCCTCCGAAATCCATATTATTAAAAAATATGAATTACGGATTGGATTTATTCATCATAAAAAAATCCCCTCACTTGAGGGGATCAGGATTATCTTTCTTCGCGGAAATATGATAGTCCGAGACTTGCGGGAGGAAGATTTTCACGCTTACGTTTCATACTGATTACAATAAGAACAATAATCGTAACAACATAAGGAGTCATCTTGAAGATTTCCTGAGAAGCCATTGTGAGGTTGGGGATATAGTTGTGAACGATTAAAAGTCCGCCGAAAAGTATCGAACCGAAAATGCTGATATTGGGTCTCCACACGGCAAAGATAACAAGCGCAATTGCAAGCCATCCTCTGTCGCCGAAACCGTCATTTGACCAGACTCCGCAAGCATAGTCCATAACATAATAAAGACCGCCGAGACCTGCAATGACACTGCCCGTGCAGGTTGCGAGATACTTATATTTTGTAACATTAATTCCGGCTGCATCGGCTGTTGCAGGGTTTTCGCCGATTGCTCGAAGGCTCAGACCGTGTTTTGTTTTGTTAAAGAAAATCGCAGTCAGAATCGCAATAATAATTGCAACATAAGCAAGGAAGCTGTATGAAAGAAAAATATCACCGAACCAGCCGAGTTTATCTGCAAACGGAATTTTTGCCTTGAAGCAGTTGCTTGTTGCGGAAAGAGCGATTGAAGGAAGCTCGCTGTTTGTAAGCTTGATGAGTGAGCCGCCGAAGAAGTTACCTACGCCGACGCCGAATGTTGTGAGTGCAAGACCCGTAACATTCTGATTTGCTCTGAGTGTAACGGTGAGCACCGAATAAATAATACCCATCAGCAAAGAGCCGAGTATCGATGTTAAAATCGGAATAAGAACCGCAAGAACGGGGTTGACTGTTTCAACAGAGTTCTCATAAATAAATGCTCCGATAACGCCCGAAATTCCGCCGACGTACATAACACCTGCAGTACCGAGGTTGAGATGACCTGCTTTTTCGGTTATGATTTCACCCGTTGAACCGAACAAAAGAGGGATGCCCTGAACAATTGCTCTCTGAATGAATGCAATAATCATTATTTTGTTCCCTCCTTATGTCTGAATTTAACGGTGTAATTTACAAAGAATTCACTGCCGATGATGAAAAAGATGATGATACCCGTAAGTATATCCGAGAAAGAATTGTTGAGACCGAAATCGGTTGAAATCTGAATTGCACCTTTTTCAAGGAAAACAATCAGAAGCGAAGTGAGAATCATATAAATCGGGTTGAACTTTGCAAGCCAAGAAACCATAATTGCGGTGAAGCCTCTGCCGCCGACTGTTTCTTTTGCAACAGAATGGTCGGTACCCGAAACGAGGAGCAAACCTGCAATACCGCAGACTGCGCCTGAAAGAAGCATAGTACGGATAATAACTTTCTTAACGTTGATGCCGACGTATTTTGCAGTATTTTCGCTTTCGCCGACAACCGCGATTTCATAGCCGTGCTTGTTATATTTGAGATAAATATACATTCCGATTGTGAGCACGGCAACTATGATAATGTTGAAAAGATAAGACTTACCGCCGATTTTTGGGAGCCAGCCTGCTTCGGTACCCGCATTGATAATGCCGATTTTACCGGAACCGACGGGATTCGAATGAAGGAATACGAAATACGAAACAATCTGCATCGCAATGTAGTTCATCATAAGAGTGAAGAGGGTTTCGTTGGTGTTCCAGTATGCTTTGAAGAAAGCGGGGATTACCGCCCAGATTGCGCCCGCAACAATGCTGGCAATTATCATTACAGGGAAAAGTACAATAGGTGGAAGTGATTCGCCAAAGTAAATCATACAAGCGGCGGTTGCAAGTCCGCCCATAAGAACCTGACCCTCAGCGCCGATATTCCAAAATTTCATTTTAAATGCAGGGGTTACGGCAAGAGAAATGCAAAGAAGAATTGCAACATTCTGCATCAGCGACCAGATTCTGCGTTCCGAGCCTATTGCGCCCTTGATGAGCGTTGAATAAACATTTATGGGGTTTTCACCGGTGAGAAGAATGGTAACAACACCGCAAACTATAAGCGATGCAACAATTGATAAAATTCTGATTAACCACGATTGCCAGAGGGGGAGTGCGCCGCGTTTAACGATATGAAACAAAGGTTCTCTGATCTTGTTGCCGTTACTCATTGTTTTCACCTCCGTGTTTTGTCATAAGAAGTCCAAGCTCTTCCTTGGTCGCTGTTCTTGCATCGACAATGCCTGAAATCGTGCCAGAGCTGATAACCATAATGCGGTCACAAAGCTCAAGAAGAACGTCAAGGTCTTCGCCGACAAAGATAACAGCAACGCCGTTTTCCTTCTGATTATTCAGAAGATTATAAATAAGATATGATGAATTGATGTCAAGGCCTCTTACGGGATAGGCAACCATAAGAACGGTGGGGGATGAGGCGATTTCTCTGCCTACAAGCACTTTCTGCACGTTACCGCCTGAAAGAC
>JAZNHM010000209.1:0-8578 GCA_045576955.1 Acutalibacteraceae bacterium
TATTCAATCTCAACGTCGTTATCAAGCGCTGCCTGAGAGATGTTGTTGTTTTCTGTGATGTTATATTCAACGGGAAGACCGTAATCAAGAGTGAGATTCTGGTCGATGATTTTAACATCTTCCGATGTTTCGGAAAGGTTGAACGAAATCAGACAGTTTGAGTCAGATGCGCCTCGTTCAAGATAGAAGAAGTTGAGGGTATGTGCCTCACCGTCGGTAATAACTTCATGAAGTTTATTGATTGCGGCAATTGTGTCTGCATTATAACCTACTGTATCGGGGTTTTCGATATAAGCGTTATAGGAATATGTTGTTGTGAACTCTTCGCCTTTAAGCTTGCCGTCCGTAACATCCATTGCATACTGATAATTAATGGAACAGTCCGTGAAATTAATGGTTACTCCACGGGCACCGTGAAGACCGCCGTTGTCAAGAACCAGAACGCCATCGATATAAACATAAACGTCGTCGTCGCCCGAGAAGTTGAAAATGACGTCTTCGCCATTGACGTGTTTGCCGCCCTTGGGAATATAGAAGTTATGCTCGAATGTGAAGCCGTAGTGGTAAACTGCATTTTCGCTGTTATAGGTTGTTGTTCCCTCTTTATAGTTGAAGGGGAAGAAACCTGATTTGGTTTCATTATTGGGACCCACAATAGTCCACTTTCCGACTTCATTAAGCTCCATATCAACGGTGTGGTTGGCATCATCAAAATCAGCCTGAACAAGGTATCTGGTGTCCGAACTGTCATAATGATATGTGTTTACACCGTATTCGTCGGTGCTGATGAACATCGGGAATTCGGTATCCCAGTAATATTTTGCGTACTGACCTGATGTGGCATCTGTAACATTACCGTTTGCATCAAGGCTTTCACGTGTGAACAAATCGGGGAAATGAACGCTGATACCTGAAAGAGGAACAAGCTCAACCTGCTTATACGAACCTGTACCCGTTTCAAAGCCAAAGGTGTACGTATCAATATCATACATATCGATGGGACCATCGTTGGCATAGGGAAGACCCTGCGCATAAGCCGCGTGAGAGGTTATAACTCCGTTGTCAAGAGTCGCGCTTGCAAGACCCTGAACCGATGCACCGTCATGTATCGGGGTACCATCCCATTCGTGAGGGTCATTTGCACCGTGAGTGTTATCTTTGGTCCAGACATTCCAAAGAGTAAGAGGAATTTTAACGTCATGAGGTATAGGCTCGTAATTTGACGGTGAATTCTGATTGTCTATATCATTCTGAGCTTTACCTGTAAACATCATGGTATAAATCCTGGCATAAAGTTCAACAGCACTGTTAAACACTACATCAGCCTGATTACCGCCCCAGGAATTGGTGTCATAACCGATGACATCTTTTATCTGACCCACGAGATTCGGGTCTGCAAGAATAGCCGCTTTCATCTGCCTTACAGCAATGTCGTTCATCAGAAGACCGCCGTCCGAATAATCTGCTGTACCCGTTGAGTTGTTATAGCCGTATTTGAAGAGAGTACCGTTGATTTTCTTGATATCCATGCCGAGACCATTGATTGCAGCACGGATAGCATCCGTTGCAGCTGAAAGCTCCGCATCGGTTACGCCTTCCTTCTTGTAGGCTGCAACACCCGCTTCAAGTGCATCAAGCAATGTTTCATAGCTTGTTCTTGTATAGGCTGAATAATCATATTCGATACCTTCGTGAAGGATATCATAAAGAGCCTGCTTGTTGGGGTTTATAGTGCCTGTGCTTCCGCTGTTGCCGCCGCTTTCTCCGCCTTCGTTGCCGCCTTCTGAAGATGAATGTTTGGTAACAGAATAAAGCCACATTATTGAGATTGAGTTCTGATCAGGAACAAACCATTCGCTTGGAGTTTCGGAATAGTAATGGTGTGTACCTATTTTATCACCGGATGTATAAACATTGTGAACCGCATAGAAATTATTGTAAGCCAAAAGAACTGAGCCATCACTCCGTGCTATAACCGATATAGCCTGAGGAGTAGAACTGTATACAAAGTTCCACTCACCTATGTTCACATATAAGCCTGTGCTTTCATTCTTGATATAGTAGGTGTTATTGCCCTGATGAGTAAAAGTCAGAATATTTGAATCGATGGTTTCAAAGCTCTCATAAGGATATGAAGAACCGGTTGCAGAAGTTTTTCTGTAAATATCATCGCTTCCGTATACAACATAATCCCAAAGAACCTCATCTGCAATCAGCCAATCCTGATTGAACACAACATAGTCGCCATCTTTAATATTTCCTTCTGAAACAGTTGAATCAGCAAGATAAATTTCAACCTCATTTAAATTCGAAGGAGTTGTAACGGATGAATCCGTTGGTTTTGAATACAGCCAGATTTTTGCGCTGTCGCTTTCAGGAGCTTTGAATTCATAAGGACCCCAACTCTGACTTATATAATAGGTCGGATATGGAGACTGAGAATAAATTTTTAAAGATCCGTCGTCATTTACATCAACAGTAAAAGCGTGGGGTTCAGAGCCAAGCATCAGCATATAATCATTTCTGATAAGATATTCGCCTGTACTCTTGTTTTGGATATAGTATTTATTGCCACCCTGATGAGTGAACTTGAACACGTTGCTGTCACTTGTGTTGAAGCTCTTATATTTATAGGCAACATCTTCGTTTGCCCAATCAGGATCTGTGATTGTAATATCCGTATCAACTGCCCAACCGTCATATATTTTACCAGACATCAGAACACTGTTGCTGTTGATTACATATTCGCCGTCAGGTATATATTGAGATGCGTTTGAAGCAGGAATATAAATGTGATACTTATCAGAAACTACAGATCCACCTGAACCCGAATCGCCCGAACCAGAACCGCCTTCTTCCGCTTTTGGGGGTTCAAGCTCACTGATGTGGTGTTTAACCATCTCATACTCATCATAAAGAGTGGGTTCGTATTCTTCGTCGTTCTGAGTGATGACCTCTTCGAATTCGTCGGTCAGCTGTATGCCTGTTTCTTTGACCGACGTAACAGTAACACCCTGAGTCGAAAAGCTTGTTGAACCGTCAGAAGCAGTGGCGGTGAAATTGATTGTTCCCTCTTCCTCTGTTGTTTTGAGGATAACAAGTGCCCTGCCGTTGAACATCTCAAAAACAGCTTCGGAATCGGAAATAAGCACGGAATCCTGCTGGAACTTTTCGGTTGTTGCGGGATTACCGTTATCAACACCGACAATTTTTGCATATCTTGATGATTTGTCGTCAACTTTGAAACTGAGTGTTCCGTTGTAGTCGTTCATGAAGTTGCCGTTTTCATCTCTTGCCTCGAACTCGAGGTAAATATAGTCAGTTCCGTCTGCAACATAAGTATTTTCACTCTGCCATGTGTTAACGGAAATCTGTGTTGCTGTACCGCTTACGGATTTTGTTGAACCGACGGTATCTGTGATTTCGTTGTTGTTTTCGTCATATGCCTTAACAGAAAGTGTTCCCTCTGCATATTTAACATTGAACTGCGGATAAAAATCTTCTCCGTAGCCTGTATAGAAACTGCCGACAGAACAATTTGCAGAATCGGTTATACTTTCAGTCCAGGTTTTGTATGTATAACCTGCAGGAGTTGTGTTGACGGTTGAAGTTGCCGTTGCGATAACACTGCCGTTGAGAAGAAGTTCGATTTTCTTTGCGTTACTGTAAACCGCAACATTTACATATCCGTTATTGAGAAGAAGATTTTCCGAATTCCATGAACCGGGAACGAGGTGAAGAGTTGTGCTATCTTCATTCCACCAGCTTCTGTAGAGGTAATAGGAATCCTTTTCAAATCCTGCGGTATCAACGATACCGAAATATGATGAGTTGGGTGTCAGTCCGTCGGGCTTTGTGTAAACCATACCGTCCCAGGGAGTAGGCTCACCGATATAGTCAAATCCTGTCCAGACAAATTCGCCTGAGAACCAGTCATTTGTCGCAACATAATACCAGGCTTCTGCTGCTTCGTTGCCCCAGCTGACTGCATATGTATCATACGACGTACACTGATAATCGTCGTTATCTGTCATAGTGGTGTAAACGCCTCGGGTGCTGATTGCCGAAGCAGATTCCGTTGCAACAAAAGGCTTTGATGATCTCGGGTCATCGGGATTGTTCATAACTTCATTCCAACGGTAAGGGTTATAGTTGGCACCGATAACATCCATATATCCGTCAATCATAGCCAATGTGGTGTTTGTGCTGTCGTTGTTGCCGTGAAGCACAACTCTTGAAGGGTCGAGTTCATCGGTAATTTCAAGAATGGATTCAACTATTGCCTGATAATTTGCCGTTGACCCGCCTTCTGTAATATTGCCAAGCTCGTTACCGATATCCCATGCGATAATACAAGGATCGTGTCTGTCACGAAGCATTGTCTGCTCAACAACAAATTCAAACCACTTCTGACCGTTTGCGCCGATAAGATCACTGTCTGCATCTACTGTTTCGTTAAAATATTCGCTGAAATCGTGGTTGTTATAATTTTTTGAAGCATCCCATCCGTCAAAGAATTCTTCCATAACAAGCATGCCGAGTTCGTTACAGATTTCGATAAGAACTCTTGATGCCGTGTTATGAGTTGTACGGATTGCATTACAGCCCATATCCTTGAGTGTTGAAATCTGACGGTAAATCGCTTCATATTCCTGAACTGCACCGAGTGCACCCTGGTCATGATGAAGGCTGACGCCTTTAAGCTTCATTAATTCGCCGTTGAGAGAAAATCCTTCATCTGCATCCCATTCAATATAGCGGTAACCGAATGTGGTGTAGTATTCATCAATAAGCTCACCGTCTTCGTTCTTTATAACCGTCTTCAGCTTATAAAGATTGGGTGTGTCGGGAGACCAAAGTTTCGGAGAATCAACGCTCGGCTCAAGAACAACCGACTGCTCTGTTTCAGCAGGCACAGTAATAAGCGATGACACTACGGTTTCGCTGACGGGTTTGTGACTGTCGTCAAGAATCGTAGCCTCAACAGTAACTTTTCTTGTGATTGCGGTGTCATTATGCATTATTATGTTGGCCTTTGCAGTGCCTCCGCCGTTTTTAACATCGGGAGTTGTAACCTGAGGGCCATAAAGAGAAACATAAACGGGGCCTGAAATTGTGAGGGAAACATCTCTGTTGATACCCGAACCCGAATACCAACGGCTTGAAGGAATGTCATTCACAACTTTAACCGCAATGAGGTTATATGATGTGTTTGAGCAAATGAGATAATCCGATATTTCAAAAGAGAAGCTGTTATATCCGTAATGGTTTTCTCCGACAAACTGCCCGTTGACATATACATAGGTGTGCTGATATGCACCGCCAAAATTAAGGAAGATACGGTCACCCGTATAGTATTCATAAAGATTGAACCATTTTCTGTACCAACCCGTACCGCCCGGAAGGTTTCCGCTTTCACATTCCGTACCTGATGAGGTGAAATCCTGACCGATACTGAAGTCATGAGGCAAATCCACATTCTCCCAATCGGAATCGTCAAAGCCTTTCAGATATGCTGACGAATCTTCGCAGAAAGCGAAGCTCCAATTCTTATTGAAATCCAGTTCAACTCTGGCATCGTTATAATTCTGCTCATACCCTGCCATAGCCGATGCTTTGAGTGATTGCAGAAGCGAAACCGAGCCCTCATTGAGCATGGTTGTTATAATCATCAATGCACAAAGCAGAAAAGCCAATACCTTTTTCGCAATCTTCATAAACGTACCTCCCGCCAATAATTATTAAAAAGAATTTTTATTTAGAATTATAATATAAATATTACTTATAATCGATTTATTATAACAAAATATTCTTGAGAATTCAATAAAATACGGAATTTTTTGTCTAATCAGGCAAAAAAGTACAAAACCACATCACAAATTCTCAAAAACAAACAAAAACGCGTGCAGATTTTCAGTCTGCACGCGTTTCTTATGCCGTTTTAACAGCATCTCTATTAATTTCAATGTATTCCGTTGCCTGCTCAAACGCATCTCTGCACTTGAGTCGGATTGTGATTCTTTCGCCTTCGTGAATCAGAATTTCATCAATTAATTCCAGCACAAGGGGTCTTGTCAGTTTCTCAATATTTCCGAGTTTCTTAAAGCTTTCAACAAAAGAATTTTCTTCCATCCCGTTTTCAATTTCTTTGATTTTTTCTTTTGCCGATTTTATTTCTTCGTCAATCTTTAAAATCTTATCATTGCAGTCTGTTTTGAGTGTCATATATTCATCGGCTGAAATGAGTCCTTTTTTAAAATCGGGATAAAGCTCAAGAATCATATTATTCCTGAATTCACGCTCTTCGACGAGTTTTTTCAGAGTTTTCTCAAGCATTTCGGATTTTCCGTTTCTTTTCGGGCAGGAATTGATAACCTTTATGATTTCATCATATTCGGTTGCAACTTCAACCATTTTCCGAAGAAAAACAAGCACTGCTTTCTCGAGTTTATCGATGCGGATGGTGTGGAGAGTGCAGGAATCCTTGCTTATTCTTACGGTTGAACAACGGTAATAATGATATTCTTTGCCGTTCTGCTTGTTGGACTTCTTCGCCATTCCGCCCAGACAGTCGGCACATTTCACAACTCCCGCAAAAAGTTCGGGACTCTTTTCAACGGGCGACTCCCTTATGTTCAGCTGGAACAACGCCTGAGCTTTATCGAATGTTTCTTTGCTGATTATAGCTTCGTGCGTTCCTTCGACAACATACCATTCTTCCTTCGGAACGGCAACACACTGCTTCATTTTATAGCTGATTTTTTTGTTTTTCCCCTGCACCATTTTACCGAGATACATCTCGTTCTTCAGGATTCTGCGCACCGAGCTTTCGGGCCACAATCCCTCTCTTTTCTGACCCTGGGGATGCTTGTAATTGAAGCCTTTAAGCTTCTTGTAAGCCGACGGATTCGGTATGCCGAGAGCGTTGAGTTCCCTTGTAATTCCAAGGATTGTGACACCTGATGTGTATTTTTGAAATATCATTCTGACCACTTCCGCAGCCTCTTCATCGACGATGAGTTTATGCTTATCTTCGGGGTCTTTAAGATAGCCGTATGTGGGGAAAGATCCTATAAATTTGCCGCTCGCTCTTCTGACATTCAGCGTACCTCTGACGTTGACCGAAGTCGTGGCGGAAACGCTCTCGTTGATGACGTTTGTAACACCTACCGTGATGCATTGAGTCACGGCATTCATGCTCGTTGATGCGGTGTCAACATTGTTGTTTATCGCAATAAATCTGACACCGTGACGCACAAAGAAATTTTCTATATAATAGCCTGAATCAGCATAATTTCTTGCGAATCTCGACAAATCTTTGACTATAACACAGCCGATTTTACCCGCAATAATATCCGCTTCAAGCCGTCTGAATGCGGCTCTGTCGAAATCCGTTCCCGTACAACCGTCATCAATGTAAAAATCATAGAATTCAAGTTCGGGATGAAGTTTCAGATATTCTTTGAGAATCTCTTTCTGCGATGAAACGGAATCACTTTCAATTTTATCTCCGTCTTCCTTGGAAAGGCGCACATAAAGAGCGGTTTTACGGGTATCAGTATTGCTGTGAAACTGCTTTGATGAAACATTATTTTTATACATATTTTGCTACCTCCGTAAGGGCAGCACGGTTATCATACACACAGATTATACCGTGCCGCCGTCTGAATTTCAATCTGTAATTTTAGCCTGCAAGAATAACATCTGTAAGAATCTCGGAAAAATCTTTTCCGTCGCCGAATTCGACCTTGACAACAACCTCGTCAACCCTGAAAAGATAAGGGTTCCCGACCTGCGCAATAAAATCGTCTGCACGGCGGCTGAGAGGCTTTTTTCTGTTTGTTTCAACACTTCTCAAATCAACAAGCTCATCGGCGTTGCAGGTTAAAACATCGGCATTTCTGAATGTTTTCATCAAATCATTCACTGCTTCATCACTCCTTACAGAGTGATTTTGGGAATTTTTTTCGTTTCCTATTCCGAAAACGTTTTCTGAATTGTAATTATCGGGCATAAATCTGCTCCTTTCGGTTATTTTTGCCTTAGTTATGACAGATTTAAAATGCAAAAAATTTTTCGCTATGGTTTTTTTGACAGATTCTGTTAATTCCCGAAGATTTTTTTTAATTTTCTCCGCACGACTCATTTTTTACAGTTATGACAGATTGTCCGAAAAACAATTCAAAAAAATTCAATTCATGTGTTCAGATACGAAAATATGGTCGTATCATTTCTCCAATGACTTAGTTTGAATAGGCTCGTCGCCATGACAGCCAGTTTCAGATATTTCCCGTCGTTTCCCAATTCTTTTGCTTTTAAGCGGTTTTTACCGCGCAACACCCACCAGCCACGTATCTCCTTTTTGTCAAAATAACGCGGTTTCCCCGTTCGAGGATTGATGTTATACTTGTTCCATCGTGCCAGAATTTCTTTTTCCAGCTGCTTGGCATATTCGGGATTTTCCTGAATCTTCTTCACTTGAATCCGATAATATTCTTTCGCAGATTCGGCTCTTAATTTATGCAAATTAAGATGGTTTTTGAACATTTCAGGCGAAAATATCGGCTCATCAGGGCCA
>JAZNHM010000210.1:0-6100 GCA_045576955.1 Acutalibacteraceae bacterium
TTTAAAATCAAAGCAGAAGTAACCAATATCTGCCGTGGTCCTTCGGTAACGAGATATGAGCTTGTTCCCGAAGCAGGTGTAAGAATAAATAAAATAACAACCCTTGCAGACGATATTGCTCTGCGCCTTGCTGCAACAAGTGTCAGAATTGAAGCCCCGATTCCCGGAAAGGCTGCAATCGGAATTGAAATTCCAAACAGCGCAAAATCAATGGTAACGATGCGTGAAATCATTGATACACCTCAGTTCAGAGATGCAAAGAGTAAGCTCTGTGTTGCACTTGGTAAGGATATTACGGGCAACATCATCTGCGCCGACCTTGCGAAGATGCCTCATCTTCTTGTTGCAGGTACTACCGGTTCGGGTAAATCCGTATGCCTTAACTCGATGATTGTAAGTATTCTTTATAATGCAAAACCCGATGAGGTC
Source organism: Acutalibacteraceae bacterium (assembly GCA_045576955.1). Taxonomy (GTDB): domain Bacteria; phylum Bacillota; class Clostridia; order Oscillospirales; family Acutalibacteraceae; genus CAG-177. Next base: position 430 of record JAZNHM010000210.1, read on the forward strand.
AAACTTCTTATGATTGACCCCAAGATGGTCGAATTCACCATTTATAATGGTATTGCTCATCTTGAAGTTCCTGTTGTTTCCAATCCCAGAAAAGCCGCAGGTGCGCTTGGCTGGGCGGTCAGCGAAATGGAAAAAAGATATAAGCAGTTCTCGGAAAACGGCGTAAGAGATATCAAAGGATTCAACAGACTTTGCGAAACAAGGGATGACCTTGTCAAAATGCATCAGATTGTTATTTTTATTGACGAGCTTTCAGACCTTATGATGGTGTCCCCAAAAGAGGTTGAAGACTCCATTCAGCGCCTCGCACAAATGGCACGTGCGGCGGGTATCCACCTTGTTATTGCAACTCAGCGTCCGTCGGTTGACGTTATCACGGGCGTTATCAAATCCAATATTCCCAGTCGAATCGCGCTTTCGGTTTCATCGCAGGTTGACTCAAGAACGATTCTTGATGCCGCAGGCGCGGAAAAGCTTCTTGGTAACGGTGATATGCTGTTCAATCCCGTTGGCACTTCGAAACCTACCCGTGTTCAGGGATGTTTCATTTCCGATGCGGAAGTTGAGAGTGTTGTAAATCATATCAAAGCTCAGGCACAGACAACATATAACGAAGAAACAATGCACGAAATCGAAGCCAAAGCGGCTGCATCCGAAAATGCAAAGAAGAAGGATACAACCGATGAGAGTGACGGCGATTGGGATCCTATGCTCAATGACGCAATTGAAGTTGTTGTTAATGCAGGCGGTGCTTCAACAACTATGCTTCAGAAAAAGCTCAAGCTTGGCTATGCAAGAGCATCAAGAGTTATGGATCAACTTGAAGAGAAGGGTATTGTCGGCCCTTCGGAAGGCGCGAAACCCAGAGCTGTTCTGATAACGAAACAGCAGTGGTATGAAATGCAGGCACTTGCAGACGGTGCGGGCGAAGCACCGAATATTGACGACGTTTTTGCGGATGATGACGATTTCGCAGGCGCGGAGGATGATTTTGATTAATATGAACGGATTTTTACCCGTTACAAAAGAAGATATGACCGCAAGGGGATGGGAACAGGCTGACTTTGTTTATGTCAGTGGCGATGCTTACGTTGACCATCCTGCTTTCGGTGCGGCTATTATTACAAGAGTGCTTGAAAATGCAGGCTTTAAAGTTGCTTTCCTTGCACAGCCTGATTGGCGCAGTAATAAGGATTTTGAACGCTTCGGCAGACCGAGGCTCGGATTCCTTGTCAGCAGCGGCAATATTGACTCGATGGTCGCTCATTATACCGCAGCAAAGAAAAAACGCAGTTCGGATTATTACAGTCCGGGTGGTAAATTCGGTTTAAGACCCGACAGAGCGGTAATTGTTTACTGCAATAAAATAAGAGAAATCTACGGCGATGTTCCCATTATCATCGGCGGGCTTGAGGCATCACTGCGCCGTTTTGCTCACTATGACTATTGGGACGATAAAATCAGACGCTCGATTCTTCTGGATGCCCAGGCGGATTTGCTTTCATTCGGTATGGGTGAACGTTCGATGCTCGAAATTGCGCAAAGGCTCGATGCGGGTGAAAATGTTGCGGATATCCGAGATATTAGAGGAACTTGTTACAGCGTTGATGTGCGTGAAACCCCTTATTACGGCACGGAATGTCCCTCGTTTGAGAATGTTTGCAATTCCAAAAAAGAATATGCTGTATCGTGCAGAATTCAGCAGGATGAGCAGGACTTTTTCAGAGGCAGAGCCGTAAGGCAAAGACACGGTGGCCGTATGCTTGTTCAGAATCAGCCTGCAATTCCTCTTTCACAGGAAGAGCTTGACGAAGTGTATTCTCTTCCGTTCATGAGGACTTACCATCCGATGTATGAGTCGGAGGGCGGTGTGCCGGGAATTGAGGAAGTGCGTTTTTCGATAGCACATAACAGAGGGTGCTTCGGCGGATGCAACTTCTGCTCGCTTGCATTCCACCAGGGCAGATATATAACCACCCGAAGCAAAGAATCCATTGTTAATGAAGCAAAAATATTAACATCATTACCCGATTTCAAAGGGTATATTCACGATATCGGCGGTCCTACCGCGAATTTCCGCCGCCCCTCCTGCGACGGTCAGGAAAAGAGGGGACTCTGCAAGGGCAAAAAGTGCCTTGCACCGACGGTTTGCCCCAATCTGAAATCCAATCACGAGGAATATCTTGATATATTGAGAACGGTTCGCGCTCTTCCGAAAGTTAAGAAGGTGTTTATCCGCTCGGGCATAAGATATGACTATATGCTTGCGGATAAAAATGATGCGTTTTTCAGAGAGCTTGTTGCTCATCATGTCAGTGGTCAGCTTAAGGTTGCTCCCGAGCATTGCTCTGCGGCGGTGCTTGATAAGATGGGCAAGCCTCATATAGAAGCGTATCTCGAATTTTCAAAACGATATTTCAAATACAGCAAGAAAGAGGGCAAGGAGCAATATCTTGTGCCTTATCTTATGTCGTCACATCCCGGCAGCACGATGAAGGATGCGGTTGAACTTGCATTGTTCCTCAAAAAAATCGGAATCAGACCCGAGCAGGTTCAGGATTTTTATCCTACCCCGGGTACGGTTTCAACCTGTATGTTCTATACAGGTCTTGACCCTTATACTATGCAGGAGGTCTATGTTGCAAAAGACCCCCACGAAAAAGCTATGCAGCGTGCTTTGCTTCAGTATTTCAATCCGAAGAATGCAGACCTTGTGCGCGAAGCGCTGAAAAGAGCAGGTAGGCACGACCTTATCGGCTACGGCGATAAATGTCTTGTTGTTCCCAAAAAGCAGACTGTACCTTCGGGTAAAGAAAGAGGAAAAGGAAAACATGAAAAAACTCGTAAAAAATAAAAAACTGATTTATCTTGTTATTATTCTTGTGATTTCCGTTGTTTCGGCAGTTTTTGGACTGGATAATTATGATAAAGTGTTTGACGGCGATCCTTTCGAAGCAACAGAAACGGCAGATACCCGTTCAGATCAGTTTGAAGTGCATTATATTGATGTCGGTCAGGGCGATTGCTCGCTTATTATCTGTGACGGCAAAACTATGCTTGTAGATGCGGGTGAAAACGGCCACGAAACAGAGGTGCTCAATTATCTCCGTATGAAGAAAATTGATAAGCTTGATTATATTATCGCATCCCATCAGCATACCGACCATATCGGCGGACTTCCCGAAGTGCTTGACGAGATTGGCGCGGATAATATCATTATGCCGAGACTTACAAAAGAGCAGACTCCGACCAACAGCACTTACACCGCATTCCTGAATTCAATCAAGAATTCGGGTTCGAAAGTTATTGCATCGAAGGTCGGCGCAACATACACTCTCGGCAGTGCTTCGTTTGAAATTCTCGGTCCCGTAACAAATGAGGTTGAGGACATCAACAGTATGTCTGTTATTGTTAAACTTACTTATGGTGAAAACACTTTCCTCTTTACGGGTGATGCCGAAAAGGATGAAGAAAGAAGCGTTATTGCAGCGGGTGCAGACCTTGACTGTGATGTGCTTAAGGTTGGTCATCACGGCTCGGGAACCTCTTCGTGTAAAGACTTTCTTGATGCGGTAACACCCGAAATCTGTGTTATTCAGGTCGGAGCGGACAATGATTACGGACATCCTCACGAAAATATAGTTGAACGTCTAGAAAAATATGCAGAAGAGATTTACCGCAACGATTTGTGCGGTGATATCGTTATTACAAGTGACGGAGTTAATCTGAATGTAACATATGAAAACCAATGAGGTGAAAATTATGTTTTACAGCATTGACAGAATTGAAGAACAGGTTGCCGTATGCATAGGCGACGAAGAGGAAATTCTCCTCCTTTCAACCGACCATATTATCGGGAGTTACACAGAGGGCAGTATTATCCGTGAAACCGAAAATGATTGGTATGTCGTTGATGAAGAAGAGGAAATCAGGCGAAGAAACGCGAATTTTGAGCTTGCGGAAAGCCTTTTTGATGAATAAGTATTAATAAACTGAAAATATTTCAAAAAAAGTGTCGGATTATTCAAATTATGCTTGAATAATCCGATTCTTTATTATATAATATAAAATAATTATTTTATAATAATATGGAGGAGTACGCTTGGCGTTTAATTCCGATAAAAAAACGGTTGCCGTTCCCGCAGAGGAAGTTGCAAGGCAAAAAGAATATATTCAGCTTGTCAGAAGCATAATTGAACAGAAGTTTGAAAATGCTCCCAAAGCTTTTGTTCACACCTACGGCTGTCAGGGCAATGTGTCCGATGGCGAAAGACTCAAGGGTATGCTTGAACAGATGGGTTATGTGATGACAGATGAGCTTGACGGCGCAGACCTCGTACTTTATAATACCTGCGCAATTCGTGAGCACGCGGAGGACAGAGTGTTCGGCAATGTCGGTGCACTCAAGCAAATGAAAACCGCAAACAGAGAAATGAAGATTCTTCTCTGCGGATGTATGATGCAGCAGGAGAGGGTAGCGCAGAAGATAAGAAAGAGCTATCCGTTTGTTGATATCGTTTTCGGTACCCACGTTATCCACAAACTTCCCGAGTTTTTATATATCAGCCATTCAAAAGGCAAAAAGGTTTATGAGCTTCCTGAGAACGACGGTGTAATCTGCGAGGAGCTTCCCGTTCACCGTGACAGCGATTTCAAAGCGTGGATTCCGATTATGTACGGTTGCAATAACTTCTGTACCTACTGCATCGTTCCTTATGTCAGAGGCAGAGAGAGAAGCCGTGACCCTCAGTTGATTATCGCTGAGGCTAAGGAGCTTGTCGCTCAGGGTTATAAAGAGATAACTCTTCTCGGTCAGAATGTCAATTCTTACGGTAAAAACCCCGACTACGGAATGGATTTTGCGGGTCTTCTGAGAGAACTTAATGCAATCGAGGGCGATTTCATCATCCGCTTTATGACTTCTCATCCCAAGGATTGCACATATGAGCTTCTCGATACAATGGCATCCTGCGAAAAGGTTGCAAAGCATCTTCATCTGCCGTTCCAGAGCGGAAGCAACAGAGTGCTTGATGCGATGAACAGAAGATACACCCGCGAGAAATATCTTGAACTTCTGAACTATGCTTATTCCGTTATGCCCGGTCTTTCGGTAACGAGCGATGTTATTGTCGGATTCCCCGGCGAAACATACGGAGAATTCCTTGAAACCGTTTCGATGGTTAAAGAAGCAAAGTTCACTTCAATGTATACTTTCATCTTTTCTTCAAGAGAAGGAACGGTTGCATCAAAAATGCCCGACCCCGTTTCAAGAGAAGAAAAAGGCAAGTGGTTCAAGGAGCTTCTTGACACCCAGGAAAAGATTGCCGCAGAGCGTACCGCATCAATGGTCGGCAAAACCTACCGTGTTCTCTGTGAAAGCGTGAGCAAGGGTGGTCTTATCGAAGGCAGAACGGGCGGCAATATTATTATTGAATTCCCTGCGGATAAATCTGTTATCGGTTCATTCCGTGAAGTAAAGGTTACGGAATCGCTGACGTGGATTCTCAGGGGAGAGCTTATTTAAGTTAATACGACGGTAAAACGTATTATAATAAAATTTTTCACAGTTAGGAGAAACAAAAATGGACGTAATTGCAAAAGCAAGAGAGCTTGGCGCACTCCTTCAGCAGGACGAGCGTTACATCAAGCTTATGGAAGCACAGAAGGCTAA
>JAZNHM010000211.1:0-19376 GCA_045576955.1 Acutalibacteraceae bacterium
TTTTCTCTTTTCATCCTTTGCCTGCTTGATTCTCGCCTTGCCAAAACTGAGAGTGCGGTTGTTTTCATTTGTCATTGTCTGATTCATACGCTTAAACATGAAGAATGTAAGCGCACCCATCACAACAAGAAGAAGAAGGGTCGGAACAATGTTATAAATCCACTGCCCTGTCGAACCTGCAATATAATCTGCTTTAATTTTTTTATCGGGATTTTCACGGTTATATTTTATTACGCTGTCGTGAATATCTTCAACAAAAAGGCTGACACTCGGAACAGAGAATGTTTTTTCCTGCTTATCGCCTTCAACATAATAAGCAAGAGCACCACTGCTGAGATTAAGCTTATATTCCGTTACCTTGCCTTCATCAAAAAGGGAAACAAGTTCATAATACTCTGTTTTTTCCTGCTTCTGAGTTGTTGCGTAAAACGCCATACCGCTGATTATCATAACGGGTATCAAAATATACGGCAACAAAGTAATTATTTTCTTTTTAAAATTGCCCGAATTGCTGTTTTTAGTATTCAATCGGAAAATCACTCCTTTATTTAGCTTTCCCCGCGGAAAGACAATTATTTTTCATACACTTCTCTTTTAAGAACTCCGATAAAAGGAAGATTCCTGTATTTTTCGTCATAATCAAGACCGTAACCGACAACAAATTCATCCGGTACTTCTGCGCCCGAATAATCCGACCATACATCATCAACAACTCTTCTTTCGGGTTTATCAAGAAGAGTGCAGATTTTCATACTTTTCGGATTTCTTGACATAAGAATAGATTTAATATAGCTGAGGGTTTTGCCCGAATCAAGAATATCCTCAACAATAAGAACGTCATAGCCTTCAAGGTTAATATCGAGGTCTTTTACAATTTTAACAACACCCGATGACTCGGTTTTATTGGCATAGCTTGAAACACACATAAAATCAATTGCGCAAGGTACTTTTATTTCTCGCATCAGATCAGCCATAAAAACGACCGAACCTTTAAGGATGCTGACAAGAAGAAGATTTTTATCTTTATAATCTTCGGAAATCTGTGCACCGAGCTTTCTGACGATTTCTTTTAAAGTCTCTTCGCTGTAATATATTTTTTCAATATCTTTAAGCATTAACAGCGTTCCTTTCACACTAATATTATCGTTTTATTTTAACAATAAGGATTTTTTCCGTTTTTGCCGTAACCGCGGCACGACGGTCAATTCCGATTCCTTCAAGAATAAGAAGACCGTTATCATCCGCAACAACAGCAATTGATTCCCTTTTTTCGGGAGGCACGGAAAGTTCATTAAAAAGTTTTTTTAATGATTTTGTGCAATTGCGTGAAACAAGGCTTATTCTATCCCCTGCTTCACGTCCTCTCAAAAAAACCTTTCCGTGTATTTTATCATAATCAAGATAATATTCCAAGTGTTGTTTTGAAATGTTTTGTAAATTATTTGTTTCTTTAATATTAACAATTTCTGTTTCAATTTCAACTTCGCCGAGACCGACTGAATCCTTCGGAAAGTCAAGAATGCCTTTTCGCACTCTTACGGTTACACCGCCGTTAATCTGTATTTTGCCCTCGGCACAAAGAATGTCTGTTATCGCTTCCAGGGAACGATATTCAGGAGTAACACCCGTATTCTCTTTAACAATCATAACCAAAGCACGTTTCATTACGGGCATTGCAGAATCCAGAATAACAGAAGATAAATATCCGCTGTATGTTTTTGATTTTTGTGCAACATCTTTTGCAAGTGAAACAAGGAACTCCTCGTCTTCATTCAAAGAATTTATGCATCTGCTTACTGATTTTTCAAAAGATGGATTAATTTCTTTAAGCTCCGCAACAACGTTGTGGCGAATTCTGTTTCTTGAAAATGTAACGTCATAATTTGTTTCATCCGTTACATAATCAATCAAATTATCTTTACAAAAAGCATTGATTTCATCTTTTGTGCATTCAATGAGCGGACGGATTATATTGCCTCTTACAGCAGGAATCGAGCAAAGACCTCTCAATGCACTTCCTCTTGCAAAATTAAAAAGAAACGTTTCGGCCCTGTCGCTCAGATTATGTGCAGTGGCAATAATTATGTTTTCACCGAACGAATTAAAGAAATCATACCTTATCTGCCTGCCGCACTCTTCAAAACCAATTCCGCTTTCTTTGGCTTTTGAAGCAACATCAGCTCTTAGCAAATGAAATTCAATTCCTTTTGCAGAACAAAAATCAGAAACAAATCTTTCATCTCTGTCCGCACTTTCACCTCTGAGTCCGTGGTTAACATGAGCCGCAATCAACTTGATTCCGTATTCATCCTTCAATGAATACAAAATACTCAGTAACGCCATTGAATCGCTTCCACCGGAAACGCCGACAACAACAGTTGCACCTTCCGAAAGCATACCGTACTTATTAATTACGGATTTTACTTTATCAATCATCGTGAATTTTCTCCAACTGAAGGAAAAGAGTATGTTCACCGTCAAACGCAAACTGCACCGTACCTGTTTCACCGTGACGATTTTTTGCAACAATAACTTCGGCAACGTTTGCTTCTGCTGCCTTTGCTTCATCATCAGCACCGTTATCGTCTTTTTCACCGCTGTAATAATCGGGTCTGTAAAGCATCATAACGATATCGGCATCCTGCTCAATTGAACCCGATTCACGAAGGTCGGAAAGCTGAGGTCTGTGGGACTTGCCTCTGCCTTCCGTTCCTCTGGAAAGCTGAGCACAGCAGATGATCGGAATATTAAGGTCTTTAGCCATCATTTTAAGGTTTCTTGTTATTTCACTGACTTCCTGAACACGGTTTTCGCTTCGCGTGCTGCCTTTGATAAGACCAAGATAATCAATGATAACGCAGTCAACACCGCCGAGACGTCTTGTTTTTGCCTTCATTTCGGGAACGGTGATGTTTGATGTATCATCAAAATAAAGCTCACAGTCATTAAGAGCGCTTGTTGCCATACCGAGCCTTATCCATTCATCCTGAGAAATTATTCCGTTTCTCATCTTTTTACTTGAAACTCTTGCTTCAGTACCGAGAACTCTCATTGCGAGCTGTTCTTTTGTCATTTCGAGCGAGAAAAACAGAACTTTTCTTTTACCGATTGCCGCAACGTTTCGTGCAAGGTTAAGCGCAAAGCTTGTTTTACCCATAGCAGGACGGGCACCAATAAGAATAAGGTCAGAACGGTTGAGACCCGTAAGAACCTTATCAAGGTCGGAGTAACCCGTTGTAAAGCCTTTGTATAAATCTCTGTCCTCACCCGTGATTTTCTTAAGTGTATCGTAAACATTGTTAACAATAATATCCTTAAGCTTTGAGGGTGCGTTTGTTGTTTTGCCCTGACGGATGTTATAGATTTTCTGCTCAGCATTATCAAGAAGCGTATCAGCGGTTTCTTCCTGAGCAACAGCGCTCTCGATAGTCTCAGTCGAAATACCGATAAGTGTTCTGATGTAGAACTTTTCTCTGACAATCCTTGCGTACAGTTCAACATTTTCCGTTGAAGGAACCATCTGAGCAAGTTCGAGAAGATAGTTTCTGCCCGAACCGTTGTCATAAACGCCCTGCTGAACAAGCAAATCAAGAACAACAAGAGGGTCAATAATCTTTCCCGATGCATCTATTGTTATCATTGCGGCAAAAATAGCCGCATGCTGGGGAAGATAAAACGCTTCGGGAGAAATGTAAACAGCCGCCTGCGAAAGGCAGGAAGGGTCAACAAGGATGCTTCCGAGCACCGCCTGCTCCGCCTCCGCACTAAACGGCATTTGAATATTATCAAACGATAACAAACTGTTGTCTGCCATTTTAAATTCTCCGTTCGGATTGAAATTATTCTGCAACCATTACAAACATTGATGCAGATATGCCGTTATATAGTTTGACTTCAACGGGGTATGTGCCGAATGATTTGATATCTTCAACAGCAACCTTGCGTTTGTCAAGTTCAAGTCCGAACTGCTTTGAAATTGCGGCGGCAACGTCCTTTGAAGTTACCGAGCCAAAAAGCTTTCCGTTGGCACCTGCTTTAGCTGAAAGCTTAACCGTTTTCCCCTCAATCTTTGCAGCATTTGCTTTCGCAGCAGCGATTTCTGTTTCAATGCGGTGCTTTTCAGCTGCTTCTCTGTTTTTAAGCTCGCTCATTGCCTGAGCATTTGCTTCCATAGCAAGCTTTCTGGGGAAAAGGAAGTTTCTTGCATATCCGTCGGATGTATTTACAAGCTCACCTTTTTTGCCGAGACCTTTAACGTCCTGAGTTAAAACTACTTTCATATTCTTTCTCCTTATTTATCGAAAAATTCTTTTATTGCATTTTCAAGCGCTATCCGTGCTTTTCTCATATCATATCCCTTAAGCTGACAAGCCGCCATCGTCTGATGACCGCCGCCGCCAAGAGATTCCATAATAACCTGAACATTTATTTCACCGAAGCTTCTTGCCGAAATATTGATCGCTCCGGCATTTTCAAACATAACAAACGATGCTTTAATATTATTCACTTTGAGAAGTTCATCCGCCGCCTGAGCTGAAATAACTCTGATATCTTTTGATGTAAAATCAGCGGTTGCGATTGCACACTTCATAAAACTTTCTGCAGATGAAATAACTGCTGTTCTGAGTTTGTTCATTTCAAGCGTGTTGGCAAACAAGCGCTTGACTTTAACTGTGTCAGCATTCTTATCCTTGAGGAAAGCCGCTGCCTCAAAAGTTCTGACGCCCGTTCCGATAACAAAATCCTTAGTATCGAGCATAATTCCTGCGAGAAGAGCTTCAGCAACAGTTTCGCTGATATTGATTTCAGGATTAATATACTGAAGAAGCTCCGTTACCATTTCGCAGGTTGAAGATGCACCAGGGTCGTGATGGAATATAAGCGCACTCTCGATATCGGTTATGGCTCTGCGATGGTGGTCAATAATAACTCGCGTTTCGGCTTTTTCATAAAGTTTCGGGAACTCAACAAAGCTTTCAATATGAGTATCAACAACAATAAGCAATGTTTTTTTGGTCATAAGCTCAAGTGCGTATTCCTGAGTTATGATTAAATCACCAAGATTATCTTCATCAAGCTTTTCGATGAGAGTACCTGCAAGAGTCTTTTTTCTGTCAGTTGCAATATAAACGGGAATATCAAAACTCTTTGCGGCGCTTGCAAGTCCGACTGCAGCGCCGATTGCATCAAGATCCGTATACGAATGACCCATAATGATGATATTACTGCTTGATTTCATCAGTTCCGCAAGAGTTGAACCAACAATTCTGCTCTTGACTTTGTTGCGCTTTTCGGCACTCTTTGAAACACCACCGATGTAATCGTAACCATCCTGAGTTCTGATTGCAACCTGATCGCCGCCTCTTCCGAGAGCCATTTCAAGAGCTTTTCTGGATTTGTTTTCGCAAGATTTGATATTTTTACCGGAGGAAACACCGATTGAAAGTGTTACGCCGGTCTTTTTGCCCTTATACTCATATCCTCTGACAGTCTCAAGAACCGAAAATTTATCTTCAATCATACGTGATATGTTTTTTTTCTCGGTAATTATGAGATATCTGTCATCACCAATTTTCTTGATAAAACTGTCGTAAGACTCTGACCAATTATCAAGTGCCGCTTCAACCTGACTTCTGATTTCGGTTTTCTCGCTGTCCCGGAAATCGTTTCTTGAATCATCAAGGTTATCCATTTCAATCATAACAGCGTAAGGCAGAGTGTCAAAATATTCAATCTCAGTTTTCTTGAGTCTTGTATTATCAAGGAAATATAGTCCGCAGAACAGCTCGCCGCCCGACTGATATTGAACGGTATGAACTGAATAATATCTGCCCTCAACGGAAACGCAGGTTTCTTCCGAATGCATTATTGAATCAAGACTCATTCCGTTTGCGTACTTGCTGATTTTATCGGTCTGAGATATTTCACCGCAGGAAATTTCATTAAGAAACAAATCGCTGCACCATTTTATGTATCCCTTTCTGTCGCAGACCGCAACGGGAAAAGGAAATGAAGAAAGGACTTTGTTATCTGTATAATCAAGCTTTTTCGAAGTTTTGATTATGAATCTCTTGAATCTCTTTTTTGCTGTTACAGCTCTGTAAACATAAATAATGCATATAGCCAAAAAAGCAATGCATTCCGCAACAGCAAGCCGCGGCTCAACAAAAACGGTTATGGCAATAAAAGCCGCAGAAATACCCGCAATAAGGCAAATTATTAAGCTGTCATACCAAAAACCTTTGAATTTCATTTAAACCTCCATAATTATGGGAAGAATCATCGGACTTCTCTTTGTCTTTTCATAAACAAAATGAGAAACAGCATCTCTGAGTTTACCTTTGATAGCGTTAATATCCGTGATGTTACTGTAATAGCAATTTTCAAGCGACTTTTCAGCAACCTTGCGCGCCTGAGCAATAAGCTCTTCAGCTTCCTTGACATAAACAAAGCCTCTTGAAACGACCTCGGGTCCTGCAATAAGCTGACCTGTTTCGTAATCAAGTGAAGCAGTAACAACGATGATACCATCCTGACCGAGATGCTTTCTGTCACGAAGAACAACGCTTGCGACATCGCCTACACCGTAGCCGTCAACAAATATCTTGCCTGCAGGAACTAACGCACCGCTCTTGATTGAGCTATGATTGATTTCGGCAACATAACCGTTATCCGCAATAAAAATATTATCTTTAGGAATTCCCATTCCTTCCGCAAGCATTGCGTGCTTACGAAGATGCTTCTGTTCGCCGTGTACGGGAATAAAATACTGAGGTTTGACAAGACCCATAATCAGTTTCAGCTCTTCCTGGCAAGCATGACCCGAAACGTGAACATCGTACATTTTCTCGTATATAACTTCCGCTCCGAGTTTAAGAAGTTCATTAACGACCTTGCCGACAGTCTTTTCATTGCCGGGAATCGGAGTTGCGGAAATAATAACATAATCGTTGGGGCAGATTTCAACCTTTCTGTGGTCGGAAAAAGCCATTCTTGAAAGAGCGGACATCGGCTCGCCCTGACTGCCGGTTGTAATAATAACAATCTGGTCAGCAGGATATTTATTGATTAAATCCGCATTTATAAGAACATTTTCGGGAATGTTGAGATAACCAAGCTGAGCACTGATATTGACAACATTCTCGAGGCTTCTGCCCATAATGGCAACCTTTCTGCCGAGAGAGCTTGCAACATTGATAATTTGCTGAACCCTATGAATATTTGAAGCGAAGGTTGCAACTATGATTCTGCTTTTGCCGGCTTTTCTGAAAAGAACATCAAACGACTCGCCTACCTTGCGTTCACTTTCTGTGTATCCGGGTCTTTCGGCATTTGTTGAATCCGAAAGAAGAGCTAAAACACCTTCGTTGCCGAGTTCGGCAAACCTTGAAAGGTCAATCATTCCTCCGTCAATTGGAGTGCTGTCAACTTTAAAGTCACCGGTCTGAATAATTGTACCGCATTCACATTTTATTGCAAGAGCAATCGCATCAGGGATTGAGTGATTAACGTGAATTGCCTCAACAGAAAACGCACCAAGCTCAACAACATCTCCCGGAGCAATTTCATGAAGCTTCGCACTGCTGAGAAGTCCGTGCTCCTTGAGTTTACCCTGAATAAGACCGATAGTAAGTTTTGTTCCGTAAACGGGAATGTTGGCAACTTTAAGAAGATATGCAAGACCGCCGATATGATCCTCATGGCCGTGAGTAATCACAATGCCTTTAATTTTATCGACATTTTTTTCCACATAAGTGAAATCAGGAATAACAAGGTCAACACCGAGCATTTCAGGGTCAGGAAAAGCAAGTCCGCAGTCAACAAGGAACATATCATTTTCGTACTCATAAAGAGTCATATTTTTGCCGACTTCGTTAAGACCTCCGAGAAAAGCAATTTTAACAGGGGTTTCCTTTACTTTTCTGTATTTCTTCGCAGAACCGTTGCGTGACTTTGAATAATTTTTCTGCTGCTTTTTACCGGTCTGAAATTTTTTTGTTTTCTGCTGATTCTTAAAACCGTTTTCTTTTGAAGATTTATCCTTCTGCAGCTTTTCTTTTGTATTTTTTTCTTTTGGCTGTTTATTGTTTTTCTTTTGCATGATTTCTTCAATCTTCAATAAATTTAAATATAAAAAATCAAATTAAAATTATGTTTCTGCGGAGCAGTGCTCCTGCCCCACTGTATATATTATCCTTTTATGATTATAAAGTCAAGAAATAATATTATTTTTATAAATTATTAACACATTAATTGTTTCAATTCTGAAGCTCTCTCAATTATCTCCTCAACTGATGCGCAAAGTTCATCGGCCGCCTCCATTGTATCCGCTTCCGCCAGAATTTTAACCTTTTCCCCGCTTCTTTCCGGAATAATCAGAAGCTTACCGCTGTCACGCACAAGCCTTATTCCTTCAAAATCATTCTTAATGCTTATCTTTTCCTCTCCGATAAGACTTGATAAATCAGCCGTTGAAAACGGAACAGAAACATATTTTTTTACAATATATTTTTCAGGAACTTCAGAAATAAGAGTTTCAATCGGACATTCACGCTCTTTCATTATTGAAAGTAATTTTATCGCAAGAAAAAGTCCGTCACGGACAAAAACCTGTTTTGCAGCAAGCCGTCTTGCAGCAGAATCGGAATTATCGGCAGGTGTGCTGAGATATCTAAACGCTTTCTTTCCGCACTCTTCTGCAAGAGAATCAAGAAAAACAGGTGCGTCATACGGCACAGCAATATCTCTTCCGTTTCTCATCTCATTAAGACAACAAACGGCAAGCAATTTTTCATAGTCATATCTGTTATTTCCACTCTGAACGCAAAGCTTTGTTCCGGATGAATCAACTTCGAAAATCATATTTTCGCTTTCATGAGCGCCAAGTCTGAATGCACAGTTTTCAAGCAGAATGCGAATGCTTTCATTTTCGCTTGTGAATTTCACACCGATTCCGTTAAGTCCGTATGGCGCTTGTTTTGAAAGCTCCTGATTGTACAGAAGCTTGACACTTGACATATCGGAAATTTCTTTCACGTCGCTCTCTGAAATTTCCCTGAATTCGCCGCTTGATATTCCGTTTTCAATTTCACGCTCAAAAAAGCGAGGTATTGAAAGACCGCCTTCTCCGCATATTTTTATGAACTTATCTTCTTTCGTGCCAATAAACAAACCTGCACCAAGACCACAAAAATTAACAAGAAAATTAAGCTGAGTTTCAAAACATTCACCAAAATCCCACACTGCGCTTCCGCTTCCGGAAAGGCCAGCCATCACGGCAAGCTTCATCACATCTGCCGTTCGCGTTCCGTCGGTTGCAACGCCCGTTTTCTTACCGCTTCTTGTGTTACCGACTGCCAGTCCGAGCCTTACACAAGTTTCAGCATTCAGCAGTACACCGTTTTTCTCATCAACGCCGTTTTCGCCGAGAATTTCAGCTTTAACACTGCCGTACTTTATATTCTGCGAAACTTTCGCTCCGTTACCGACAATCTTACCCGGCCAGATTAAAACACCGGGATTGACCATTGCATCCTCACCTATGACACACCCCGATCCTGCAACACTTCCTTCATACATCGCCGCTCTGTTTTTTAATACAGCACCTGAACAGATAAGAGAGCCTGCAACGGATGCACCTGAAGCAAGCCAGCTGTTTTCAAGAATAACGGAATATTTTGCTTTTGCATTTTTGCCGATATAACAATTATCATTTATAACAGTATATGGTCCGATTGTTGCACCGTCTTCAATTTCAACATTGCTTCCGATATACACCGGCGGAACAATGCTGTAATCTCCATGAGGCAAACCGTTTTCTGTATAAATTCCGCCTACAGTCGGATTCAACGGAATATTAATTTTACCGTCAAACATATCGCGCTGACATTTTATATATGCATCCGTGCATCCGATATCGCACCAATAGCCGTCGGTATGATAGCAAAAAACCGGCATTTCTCTCTCAAGCATCAACGGGAACAAGTCTGCCGCAAAATCATATTTTTTACCGTTCGGAATCAAATCCAGACACTCAGGATTAATAATATAAACACCCGTATTTGCAAGTGTACTGATCGCCTGACTCCAGGAGGGTTTTTCAATAAATCCCACAACTCTGTTATGCTCTCCTACTTTAACTACACCGTATTCTCTCGGATCATGTGCATCGGTTGCAACGATTGTTATTTTTGCATTGCTTGATTTATGAAATAGCATAATTTTTTCAAGGTCAAAGTCACAAATTGCATCACCGCTGATAACCACAAACGGCTCTTTGAAGCCCTCAGCGGCATTTTTCACACTCCCCGCCGTACCGAGCGGTTCATCTTCTTTTATAAATCTGAGATTCAAATTTTTATAGCTGAATTCGTATTTTTTTTCGATAACGTGCGGCATATAGCCAAGTGTAACAGCAGCATCGGTAACACCGTTAATGCAAAGCAGGTCAAATATATATTCGAGAACGGGTTTTCCGAGAATTTTAGCCATAGGCTTCGGAAGTGTGCACGTAAGCGGTCTGAGCCTCTTGCCTTCTCCGCCTGCCATAATTACTGCTTTCATATAATCAGTCCTTTCAGATTTCTCTGAAATATTATTGGCAAATTATATGAGAAATAACCGAAATATATCTTGTTTAACATTAAAATTGATGATATAATTATTCAGAAATTACAAATGGAGTATTTATTTATGACAGAACTGAAAAAAGTTGAAATATTTACCGACGGCGCCTGTTCAGGCAATCCCGGACCCGGCGGATGGGGTGCAATTCTGCGTTACGGTGCTCACGAAAAAGAGCTCAGTGGCGGCGAGTCATCAACAACCAACAACAGAATGGAGCTTACCGCCGTTATTGAAGCATTGAAAAAGCTCAAGGAAAAATGTGATGTTACGATTTATACAGACTCAAAATACGTTGCAGATGCTTTTTTGCAGGGCTGGATATGGAACTGGATAAAAAACGGCTGGAAAAAAGCTGACAAAAAACCCGTTCTCAACCCCGAACTCTGGCAAGATCTGATAGCGGAAATCCGCAAGCACGAATACAAAATCATCTGGGTAAAAGGACACGCGGGTCATCCCGAAAATGAACGCTGCGATGTTCTTGCAACAACACGTGCCGCAGAATATTCAAAATAAAGAAAGGATGCTTGTCTATGAATTATTCAAATATAATTCCTATTATATTTCTCGGCGCAACTGTCACAATAACCGTCCTTTCTTGGTTATTACCGGTTTTTAAGAAAAAGCCTCTGTTATCCAAAATGCTATGCTCATCAATGTTTCTTCTGACAGGAATTACATCGGCAATTTGCAACAGTTTCTCACAATATGCCTGTCTGATGATTGCAGCATTATTCTTCGGATTACTCGGAGATTTTTGGCTTGATTATAAGAACAGCAAGTATTTTTTAGTTGGTGTTCTTTTCTTTTCAATCGGGCATCTGATATACCTATACACATTTATTTTCAATCTCAAACCGTCACTTTTACCGTATGCAAAACATATAATTCTCGGATTCCTCGCATTGTGCGTTGCAGCAGTCTTAGAAGTTATTATTGATAAAATCAGATTTCCGAAAGGCAGAAAGATTATGATTGCATATTCTTTTCTGTTGATGTTTTCGTTTATTTTTGCAGTTTCGCGAGGTGTTGTTTCGATTATTAACGGCAACACATCTTTCGGCATTTGCCTTGTTGCGGCGGGGGGCCTCTTCCTTCTTTCAGACACATTTCTTGCCGTATCACTTTACGGTAAACCCAAACTTAAATGCAACGACTTATTGGTTGCGTACACATACTTCCCCGCTCAGGCTTTATTCGGATTAAGCATTTTATTTTTCAAATAAGGAAGGCAGTAAAAATGAAAAAAATAATCAGCATTATTCTTGTTCTTACCATTATTTTTTCACTCTCTTCAACAACTTTTGCCGCATCCAAAAAGTGTAATTGCGGTATGACTCCTGTTGTCCACGTTCCCGGATTCGGCGAACCCATCTACAAAAATCCCGGTGAAGAAGATAATTACACGGTTTTCCCACCCGAGGGTGACGCAATAACAAATGCCGTTCCCGACCTTGTAACAGCTGTTCTGTTCGGTCTGTTGAGCGGTAACTTTGAGGTTTTCGGAAAATATGCAGCCAAAGGCGCAAACATTATGCTCGGCGAAGCTGCTTGCAACAAAAACGGTGAACCGCTTTACGTTACAGGAGTTGAACCAGATGAACACCTTGTTGATACACACAAGAACACCGTCTATGTCAGTGAAGATTCAGATGATAACGGATATTTCCTATACAGCTACGACTGGCGACTCGACCCCATTGACAACGCAAAGGGTCTGAAAAAATTTATCGAAGAAGTCAAAAAACTGACAGGACATAATAAAGTTATTCTTTCCGCCCACAGTCAGGGCAATACTATTATCACATCATATCTTCACCTTTACGGTAACAGCGGAATCGAAAAAATCCTCTTCCTTTCTCCCGCTTATCAAGGTCTTTCGCTTGTAGGTTCACTTTTCACTCAGGATGTTTATGTTCAAGGTAAAGGTGATGCGCTCGCAGACTACCTCAACGGTATTATGGGATACGAAGACGCTAAAAGCGAACTTTTAACTGCGGTAATCAAAGAGATCAACGAGGTTGGAACTGTTGACGGAATTCTTTTCTATCTCCAGAAAGTTCTTGATGACCAGCTTGACAGAGTTTTTGCAGAATCACTCACGGATATAATCGGTACCCTTCCCGGAATCTGGGCGTTCGTTCCCGATGAATATTACGAAGATGCAAAAGAAACCGTTTTCAAAGGTAATAAAGATTATCAAAAGCTTATTGACAGAATCGACTATTATCATTATAACGTTCAGGTAAAAACAGAGTCTATTCTTAAGTCTGCGAAAGCAAAAGGAACACCTATTATTATTGCAGCCGGCTATAATATTTCATCAATCCCCGTAACCGGCGGCGGAGTAGCACATTCCGATTATCTTATCGACACCAAATATATGAGCCTTGGCGCAACCTGCGCTCCTTTCGGAAAATCATTTGACAAGAATTATAAACAGCAAAAAAAATCCTGCGGTCATAATCACCTTTCCGCCGACGGAATGGTCGATGCTTCAACCTGTGCTTTCCCCGAATACACCTGGTTTATAAAAAATAACGGTCACAATGTATTCGAAGAAGGATATTGCGGTTTTCTTAATTGGGCAGTAAGATATAAGGGTCAGCCTAATGTAAGAACAAATCCGTTATATCCTCAGTTTATGAACAGCGAAGGCGATACGCTTTCACCGATAATCGGCACAGATGATGAAGAATCACGCTCAAATGAAAAAATAATTTTCTCTTCAATAATCACACTTATCAAAGAATCGATTTAACAAAAAAGCAGGGGCAATCCCTGCTTTTTATTATTTGTCATACATTGTCCAGATTGTGCATAGATTTTACGGAAGCAAAATTAAATGTGCGGAGGATAAAAAATGACTAACAGCAATATTTATCAAGATATAGCCGCAAGAACCGGCGGAGATATCTACATCGGCGTTGTAGGTCCCGTTAGAACGGGAAAATCAACATTTATCAAAAAATTCATGGAAAATATGGTTCTTCCGAATATGGAGGACAGCAGCAGACGCGACAGAGCAGTTGATGAACTTCCGCAATCATCCGGCGGAAGAACAATTATGACAACCGAACCTAAATTTATCCCTGAAGAAGCCGTTGAGATTTCGTTGCCTTCAAACTCAAAAATGAAGGTAAGAATGATTGACTGTGTAGGATATATCGTGCCTTCTGCTCTGGGATATATCGAAGGCGAAACGCCGAGAATGGTAAAAACCCCTTGGTTTGAAGAGGAAATACCATTCAATATGGCAGCTGAAATCGGTACAAGAAAAGTAATTTCCGAGCATTCAACAATCGGTCTTGTGGTAACCACAGACGGTTCAATCAGCGAAATCCCGAGAAATGAATACGCCGAAGCAGAAGAAAGAGTTATCAATGAGCTAAAAGAAATCAATAAACCTTTCGTTGTTCTTCTCAACTGTAAAAACCCCGATTCTACGACTGTCAAAGCACTTTCATCAAAAATGACAGCAGATTACAAAGCTCCGGTTATTCCCGTTAACTGCCTTGATTTGACTCAAAATGAAATTGGCGAAATTATATCACAAATTCTTTTTGAATTTCCAATAAAAGAAGTAAAAATCGACCTTCCCGGCTGGATAACATCGCTTTCGAAAAATCATTGGCTCAGATCGGGAATATTCGAAAAGATTGCAGCAGAAGCAAAAAATCTTAAAAGAGTAAGGGATATTGACTCTTTTTCATCAGCCGTTACTGAAAATGAAAATATCAATTTATCCGTTATCGACGGTATGAATCTTGCAACCGGAAGCGCAAAAATAACTGTTTCTCTCAAACCCGACCTTTTCTTTAAGGTTATCGAAGAAGAAACGGGAATTTCAGTTGCAAACGAACTGGAACTTATGAAAAAAATGAAAGAATTTTCGGCTGAACAAAGCGAATACCGAAAATTCAAAAATGCGCTTGAAGAGGTCGAGGCAACCGGTTACGGAATTGTTCTGCCGGATGTTGACGATTTAACACTTGAAGAACCCGAAATAATGAAACAAGGCGGAAGATACGGTGTCAGACTCAGAGCGAGTGCCCCTTCGCTTCATATTATGCGAGCCGATATTCAAACGGAAGTTGCACCGATTGTCGGCTCAGAATCACAATCCGAAGAACTTATAAAATATCTGCTTAAAGAATTTGAAGAAAATCCCGCAATGATATGGGAATCAAACATTTTCGGCACATCGCTCCACGAGCTTGTTAACGAAGGGCTACACAATAAGTTGTACCGTATGCCCGGCGATGCAAGGCTGAAGCTTCGTGAAACGCTCGAAAGGGTTATTAACGAAGGCTGCAGCGGATTAATTTGTATTATTCTTTAACAAAAAAGCAGTGCATTTCCAAACACGGAATGCACTGCTTAATTTTATATCTTTTTCACAAAAGCCGTAAGCATATCGCCTACATAAGTCACTTCAACGAAATATCCGTCATTAGTGTTTGCGCTGAAATAAGTCTCAGCTTCAACAACATTTTCTTCAAATCCGGCTTTCTGTATTTTTTTGATATACTTTCCGAATTCTTTAAGTGAGCAAGTAACTGACAGGGTGTAGCTCACTCCGTCACGGTATTTCTCAACCGGCTCATTTTTAAAGTTGTATTCAGGCAATTTTTCTTTAAAATGATTATGAATCAGGGTCACTTTCTGAGTAAAAGAATATGAAGGTATCTGTTGATTTTTGTCATTCCCCAGAGAACACGAACAGAACGAAAGCAGCACCGTTGCAACAGATATAAGCACAAGAAGTTTTTTGAACATTTAAAAGCCTCCATCCATAAATTCGCTTCATTATAGCACATCTCAAATGTTATGGCAAGTAAAGTTTTAATGAATTAAAGAATTAAATCGAAAATTATTGACAATTTGTTAATAACAGAGTAAAATCTAAGTAACTTTATTGAAAAGGGGTAAAAATATGGCAAACGAACTCAAGAAAAAGTACGGTCTGTTGACTGCAATTTGTATGGTTGTCGGTATTGTTGTAGGCAGCGGTGTATTTTTCAAAGCAGAAGCAATCCTCAATAAAACAGGCGGCAACCTCAAAATCGGTATTCTTGCTTGGATAATCGGCGGCATTATTATGATTATCTCCGCTTATACATTCTCTATCCTTGCAACGAAATACGAAAAAGTCAACGGTGTTGTTGACTATGCAGAAGCTACCATCGGCGAAAAATACGGCTATGTTATCGGTTGGTTTTTAAGCACGATTTATTATCCCACTCTCACAATGGCTCTCGCCTGGCTCTCCGCAAGATACACTCTTGTTGTTTTCCAGGGGGACAGTGCCGACCCCACAAGCGGCATGTGCTTTGTTCTGACAGCATTCTACCTTGTAGGCAGTTACGCACTCAACACTCTTTCCCCTATCATTTCAGGTAAATTTCAGGTTTCAACAACATTCATAAAGCTTGTTCCCCTCCTTCTTATGGGTGTAGTAGGCACAATCTACGGTATCACCAATGAAAACGGCGTTCTTGTTGAAAACTTTACAACAGTTGTTAATGAAGTTCCTGCAAGCGAAGCAATATTTACTGCTGTTTGTGCAACGGTTTTTGCATATGAAGGCTGGATTATCGCAACATCAATCAACGCAGAACTTAAAGACGGCAAAAAAAATCTTCCCAAAGCTCTTGTAATCGGTTCAATTATTATCGTTGCTATTTATGTACTTTACTATGTCGGTCTTGCAGGAAGCATAAAGAATGCTGATATGATGGCAAGCGGTCAGGCTGCAGCAAGAAACGCTTTCGGCGCTGTATTCGGCAAAGCAATGGGTACGGGCATCTTCGTTTTCGTTATCGTTTCCTGCCTTGGTACTCTCAACGGACTTATGCTCGGCTGTACAAGAGGTATCTACTCAATCGCAAGCAGAGGCAGAGGTCCTGCTCCTCACATCTTCGGATATCTCGATAAACACACAAACATGCCCGGCAATTCATCAATCCTTGCTCTTCTTCTTTGCGCTGCTTGGCTTGTTTATTTCTACTTTGCAAACCTCAACGGAGAAACTGCAGCAGCTCTTAAAATGTTTGCATTTGACCCGACAGAACTTCCCATTGTAACAATCTACCCCTTCTACATTCCCATCTTCTTCAAGATGTATTCTGATAAGGCTCTTCCTGCGTTCAAACGCTTTGTTGTTCCTACACTCGCAATCGCAGGCAGTCTATTTATGGTTATTGCCGCTGTCTTTGCACACAAAGCCGAAATCCCAGGTTA
The DNA here is from genome assembly GCA_045576955.1 of Acutalibacteraceae bacterium. GTDB lineage: Bacteria > Bacillota > Clostridia > Oscillospirales > Acutalibacteraceae > CAG-177. Next base: position 16,870 of record JAZNHM010000211.1, read on the forward strand.
TCTTATTATTTTCGCAGTTGTAATGGCAATCGGTCTCGGCTTTATGAAGAAGAAAAAAGTTTAATTGATTCCAATCAATGTTTTTTCAATAAGCCTAAATTCAAACAACTAAACACATAAAAATAAAACCGTTATGAAATCTCAGAAACCGAGAAATCATAACGGTTTTTTATTTATAGATTTAATCCGAACAATTCGTTGGCGTTTTTTCTTGTTATGTCAAGAATATTTTGTGTTGAAGTACCTCTTACCTCGGCAATAACCTCTGCAGTATAAGGAATAAATGACGAATCACATCTCTGCCCTCTGTAAGGCACGGGAGTCATATAAGGACAATCCGTTTCAATCAGAAGTTTATCTTCGGGTACAACTTCAGCAACTTCCCTGGGCTTGCGTGCATTTTTGAATGTTACCGCACCGCCAAGACCGATATACATACCGAGCTTCACAACCTCTTTTGCCATCTCGGCAGAACCCGAAAAGCAATGAACAACGCCTTTAGGTTTATATCTTTTCAAAAGCAAAAGTGTATCTTCGTGAGCCTCTCTGTCATGTACAATAATGGGTAATTCAAGTTCTTTTGCAAGAACAATCTGCTGTTCAAAAACCTTTTGCTGGATATCACGAGGCGAGAAATCATAATGATAATCAAGTCCGATTTCACCCACAGCAACGCATTTTTCTTCCATACAAAGCTTCTTTAAAACTGAAAGATATCCGCTTTTACACTTGTCCGCTTCATGAGGATGAACACCGCACGCAGCATAAACAAAACCGAACTCATCGGCAAGCCCAAGACTCGTGAGTGATGATGCAATATCGCTTGCACAGTTTATAATGCCGCAAACACCCCGCTCAGGCAGGGCGCTTACAAGCTCTTTGCGGTCATCATCAAAAGCCTCGCTGTCATAATGTGAATGACTGTCAAAGATATTATTAAACATTTATCGTACCTTACTTCCTGCAGGTATGCCGTCAACAAAAATAACCTTTACGTCATCCTCGCCTGCATCTGCGGCAAGAATCATTCCCTGACTTTCAACACCGCAAAGTACAGCGGGTTTAAGATTGGAAACAAGAATAATGCTCTTGGCGATAAGTTCTTCGGGTTTATACCATAATGCGATGCCCGATGCAACGGTTCTGGGATCGCCCGTACCGTCATCAAGAGTGAGCTTGAGAAGTTTCTTTGCTTTCTTGACAGGTTCACAAGCAGTAATCTTTGCAACCCTGAGGTCAACCTTTGCAAAATCATCAATACCGATTTTTGCTACACCCTGAATTTCTTCTTTAAGAGGGTTAACAGGGTTTGACGCTGCCTTTGCAGCCTCAAGCTCGGCAAGCTCATTTTCAAGGTCTATTCTCGGGAAGATTATATCGCCCTTAACAACGGTATATGTTTCTTCCTTGCCGAACACCTTGCATTCATCCCATACAAACTCCTCTGCAACACCAAGCTGTCTTCTGATTTCGGGAGTAGTTAAAGGCATAACAGGAGCAATAAGAACAGAAATTATTCTGATGCATTCGCAGAGATTATACATAACCTCGGAAAGTCTTGCTTTCTTTGATTCATCCTTTGAAAGCATCCAGGGAGCGGTTTCATCAATATATTTATTGGTTCTTGAAATGAACTTCCAGAGATTTGTAAGCGCAACAGAGAAGTTGAGTTTATCAAGTTCTTTTTCAACATCCGCAACTGTCTGAGCAGCAAGTGCCTTAAGATCGTCATCAAACTCCCCTGCTTCTCTCTCAGCAGGAATAGTTCCGCCAAGATATTTCTGAACCATCGCAACCGTTCTTGCAACAAGATTGCCAAGGTCATTTGCAAGGTCTGCATTAATTCTGTTAATAAGGTTTTCATTTGAGAAAACGCCGTCAGAACCGAAAGCAATTTCACGAAGAAGATAATAACGGAGCGCATCAACACCGTATCTTTCTGCAAGAATAACGGGGTCAACAACATTTCCCTTTGATTTACTCATCTTGCCGCCTTCAAGAAGAACCCATCCGTGACCGTAAACCTTTTCGGGAAGGGGTTCATCAATCGACATAAGGAAAGCGGGCCAATAAATGGTATGGAAACGGATAATATCCTTACCGATGAGATGAACATCAGCAGGCCAAAATTTCTTGTAAAGAGTATCATCCTCCGAGCCGAATCCGAGAGCAGTTATATAGTTGGTAAGTGCATCAAGCCAAACATAAATAACATGGTCCTCGTTAACGGGAACGGGGATACCCCATTTGAAGGATGAACGTGAAACACAGAGATCCTGGAGACCGGGTTTTATAAAATTGTTGACCATTTCATTCTGTCTGCTCTGAGGCTCAATGAAACCGGGATGGTCTTCATAATATTTAAGAAGCTTATCGCCGTAAGCCGAAAGCTTAAAGAAATAAGCCTCCTCTCTCTCTTTTGTAACGGGTCTGCCGCAGTCAGGGCACTTACCGTCAACAGCCTGAGTTTCGGTCCAGAAAGACTCACAGGGTTTGCAATAAAGACC
>JAZNHM010000212.1:0-18163 GCA_045576955.1 Acutalibacteraceae bacterium
GGCACGCCAATTTCGGTGTACGTTGTAGTGCAGGTAAACGGAAGCTTAGATTCTTTCTGATATTCGCTTAGTATATTTTGCGTGTCACCAATTACATCAACGCCTTGCGTCTGTCCGGTATTTGCAAAATAATCAATTTTAATTTCTGTGCCATAGATTTTTGCAAACAAGTCAATCACCTCATAAGTATAATATCACAATCACACGAAAATTGAAAGTGTCAAAGCAATTTTTTGTTGACTTTGACAATCTATGGATATATACTTTATTTGTATATTTATATATGGAGGTCGGATAATGAAAAAATACGATGTTATTATTATCGGTGCCGGTAACGGCGGTCTTGCTGCAGCTGCAACCTGCGCTAAAGCCGGTCTTTCAACCCTTCTTCTTGAAAGACACAACATTCCCGGCGGCTCTGCATCTTCATTTGTAAGAGGCAGATTTGAGTTTGAACCCTCTCTGCACGAGCTTGCAGGCGTTGGCTCATCCGATACAGAAGTAGGCTCAATAGAGGATATGTTCATCCGTATGGGCGGTGAAGTTCAGTGGCACACGCATGACTCAACATTCCGCCTTGTTGTTCCAGCAAAGGAAGGCGACAAGGATACATTCATCAACGAGGACGGCATTGAAGTTACCGTTGACGCAAGAATGCCCGTCGGTTTCCGCAACTTTGCAAAGAAACTTGACGAGCTTGTTCCCGGTTCATACGACAGCTGTATGGCAGCATTTGACCTTTCAACAAGAATGTTCAAGGCTTTCGAATGCCTTGATGACCTTTCAAAGCTTCCCGGTTCTCTCAAGGATGTTCCCGACATTATGAGAATGACTTCCCATACAATGAAAGAAGCTCTTGACACCCTCGGCATGCCCAAAAAGGCGCAGGATATCTTTAACACTTACTGGTGCTACATGGGTTCCCCCGCATCGCAGTTTGACTTTCTTTATTATATGTGCGTTCTTCACAGCTACGTTAAAAACGGTACGGGTATCCCTCACATGAGAAGCCACGAAATGAGCATGGCTCTTGACAAGGTTATCCGTGATAACGACGGTGAAATCTGGTATAACTCCGAAGTAACAAAGGTTATCGTCGAGAACGGAAAACCCGCAGGCGTTGTTATCAACGGCGAAAAGGAAGTTTACGGAAAATATTTTATCTGCAACTCCTATCCTTATGCTGTTTTCAAGGATTTGTTCGACAAGAAAGACATTCCCGAAAGGCAGCTCAAAATGCTCAACGCAAGAAAGACTGCCTGTACTCTCACAACTGTTTATCTTGGTATGAACGTAACAAAAGAGCAGCTTGGAATCAAGGACTATTCAACATTTATCGCTCCCGATTCGGATTCGGACAAGCAGTACGAAGCAGCACAGAACTATTTCAGTAACTACTGCATCATCAACTGTCTCAACGAAATCATTCCCGACTGCACTCCCGAAGGCACCTGCCAGCTTTTCCTCACAACGATGACATTCGGCGATGTTATGAAGGATATCGAGCCCAAGGATTATAAGAAGTTCAAAACAAAGATTGCAAAGGATATGATTGAAACCTGCGAAAGAGCACTCAACATTTCAATCACACCTTATATTGAAGAAATCGAAATTGCTCTTCCTCCGACTTTCGCAAGATATCTCAACACTCCTCTCGGCACACCCTACGGGTATATGCTTGAGAAGTGGGACAGTATGCTTCCCAGAACAATCCAGTACATCAAAGACCAGCCGTTTGATAATTTCTTCTTCTGCGGTGCTTCTCAGGAGCGCGGTGACGGCTACGGTTGTGCTTACTACACAGGCGAAAAAGCAGGCGGCATCGTCGTCAAGAAAATAAAGGGGGGCAAATAATATGGCAAACCTTAAATCACTAACAATCAAAAAGTTTTTACCTCTGCTTTCCGACAGACAGGCAAGATTTGATTCGGCAACCGCAAAGTTCCCCAATTTTTCAGATCAGGCAAGCGTTATCGCAAAGGCTCTTCACCCCAAGCGACAGCACCTCAAAATTGCAGAAGTAAAAGAAATGGCTCCCGACTGCAAGAGCTACACTCTCGTTCCCGACACAGAAAAAGGTACGAACGCACTCGCATATTTCGGAGCAGGTAAGTATCTCACAGTTTTTGAAACAATCAACGGTATGCCTGTCACAAGAGCATATTCAATTTCATCCTCACCCAAGGATTCGCTTGAAGGCAAGTATGTATTAACAATAAAGCTCGTTGAAGGCGGTCTTGTTTCACGCTATATTTTCGACACCTGGACTGTCGGCACGAGCGTTGAGGTTTCCGCTCCTTCGGGCAATTTTGAATATCAGCCCTTGCGCGATGCAAGAAAGGTTATCTGCCTTGCAGGCGGAAGCGGCATAACCCCCTTCCTTTCAATGGCAAATGCAATCGCAGACGGTGATGAAGATTTTGAAATGACACTCCTTTACGGCAGCAGAAACTATGACAATATTCTTTTCCGTGAAGAGCTTGAAGAGCTTGAAAAGAAATGCGACAAAATTAAGGTTGTTCACGTGCTGAGCGAAAAAGCAAAAAGAGGAGTTAAGGGCGTTGAAAAAGGCTTCATCACCGCTGAGCTCATCGAAAAGTATGCACCCGCAGACGAACCATATTCTGTATTCCTTTGCGGACCTCAGCAAATGTATGAATTTGTTGACAAAGAGCTTGAAAAAATCGGACTTCCCAAAAAATACATCCGTCACGAAATGTTTGGTGAATTCCATAACCCCTCAACTCAGTCAGATTATCCCGCAGGCATTCCCGAGAAGATAAAGATTACCGTTACCGTTCAGGATAAGACATACATCATCTTCGGCAAATCAGATGATTCGGTTATGCAGATTCTCGAAAAGAGTGAAATTCCCGTTCCTGCAAGATGCAGAAGCGGTGAATGCGGATTCTGCCATTCAAGACTCATCTCGGGTGAAATTTATGTACCGAAGCATCTCGAATACCGCAGACTTGCCGACTACAAATTCGGAGGCTTCCATCCCTGCTGTTCATTCCCGCTGACCGACCTTGAAATCATCGTTCCCGTTGCAAAATAAAAAGCAGAAAAACAATCAAACACGGAGGAAAACATTATGTTGAAAATAGGTCTTGTAGGTGTCGGTGGAATAAGCGGCGCTCACATTCCCGTTTGGGAAGAAATGAAAGATGCAGAGCTTGTTGCTCTTTGTGACATCCGCACCGAAAGAATGGATAAGTATCCCGACAAACGTCATTATACCGATTTCGACGAGATGCTCGATAAAGAAGAAATCGACATACTTGATATTTGTCTGCCCACATATCTTCACGCAGATTTTGCTGTAAAAGCGATGGAACGCGGAATAAACGTAATCTGTGAAAAGCCCATTTCTCTCAAAGAAGAGGATGTTGAAAGAGTATATTCAACCGCAAAGAAAAACAACGTTAAATTTATGGTTGCCCAAGTGCTTCGATTCTGGCCCGAATACGAGGTGCTCAAAGAAATATACGACTCCAACAAATATGGCAAGCTCCTTTCAGGAACAATGATAAGACTCGGCGGTTATCCCAAATGGAGCTGGGACGGATGGATGATGGACGAAAAACGAAGCGGACTTGTCCCCTTTGACCTCCATATTCACGACCTTGATTTTATGGTATACGCATTTGGTATGCCGAAAGTTGCACATCAGTACCGTTCAAAACTTCCCAAGCAGGATTTCATCAGCATCACTTACGACTTTGGTGAATTCTCGGTTAATTCCGAAGCATCGTGGTATTCAACCTGCTATCCTTTCACGGCGGAATTCAGATTCCAGTTTGAGCATGCGGTTGTTTCAAGCGAAAACGGAAAAATGATGATTTATCTCGAAGATGATAAAAAAATCGATCTTTCTCAGCAGGCAGACGGCGACACGGGAAGCATCAATCTCCCCAAGAGCAATGCTTATGCAAACGAAATTATCTATTTTGCAGAATGTGTCAAGAACAACCTGCCCGTTGAAAAAGTTAAACCCGAAGAGCTAGAATGCGTGCTTAAAATTCTCAACAATCTTTAAGTCATATCCTCCGGATATTCCGGAGTCTTGGTTTACAACATCAAAAAACAACCCCACACTGCGATTTTAGCTGCAGTGTGGGGTTGTTTTATAGTTTTTTATTCAGTTTCCTGCTTGTTGCTTTGACGATAAAATAAACGGTGAACCATATTATAAAATAGACGATAACAAATATTGCCGTAAAAAATCCGACCACTCCCCATTCGAACGGAATCCACGAATTTAATATATAACATAAAACATAGACTGCATAGAGTGAACCGAAATGGAAGAAAAGCGATTTGGGCGTTGACCAATGCTCAATCTGATTGAACACGGTTGCCCCCGCCTGAACAAAAGCGAGAATATAAGTTGAAATTATTCCAAGAAGAATCTGTCCGCCGCTCACATAAAAATCCTCAAGCGTATTTGAAAGAACAAAAAATATTATTCCCAATATAACCGGTCCAAATCCCGAAAAAATCAATCCCCTGTGCAAAAATTCTTTTAGATACTTTTTCATTATTTAACACCTAACCTTTCTTTAACCGTTCTGATATTTCGCCTTGAAACATAATCGCTGTAACCGTTTTTGAAAACAACTTTCAGAGTTCCTGAAATTGAAGTATCAAACTTCTTTATTTCATTTATATTTGCTATGCAGGACTGATTGATTTTCACAAATCCGCCACCAAGCAATTCTTCAAGCTGATAAAGCCGCATTTTAATCTGCAGTTTTTCTTTTTCTGTAATTGCATACACTTTATTGTTTTCAACAACAAAGCAGGTTATCTGCGCCGGGATAAGTTTGTAAACTCCTCCGTCTGTATATCCGATGATTTCTTTTTCATAATCACCCACAAGACACTCAATCTCATCAATCAGCTTAGTGCGCTCATGAGCAAACACAAGAATTTCTTCATCACGGTTACGGTCTATCGTTATTCTCAGTTTCATAATTGGTTCTCCTTTGTAAGCTTACAACTGAATGATATTATTAATCGTTGCTTTTTTCAAGAGTTTTGACGTATTCGGAGTTTTTCAAAAACTATTCGGTAAAAATCAAAATTTTTTCAAAAAAGTATTGACAAAACGCAATTTCGCTGATATGATAATGATAACGATTATCGTTAGCGAAAGGAGAGAGCCAAATGGTAAGACACAGCAAACAGCGTGACGCCATATTTGACAACCTCTGTTCACGCTATGACCACCCCACGGCAGAGGATATTTATTTTTCCTTAAAGCCAAAGATACCGGCGCTAAGCCTTGCAACAGTTTACAGAAATCTTTCACAGCTTGAAGGCGACGGAAAGATTATCAGGATTGAATCGGCAGGCACAGCACGGTACGACGGCAACATCAATCTCCACTATCATCTCTCCTGCATTAACTGCGGCGGCGTTTTCGATGTATTTATGGATAACGACTGCGGACTATGCAAAAAGGCATCGGAAGTTTTCGAAGGAAAAATAACAGGTCATTCGGTTTTATTCACAGGCTACTGTTCCGCTTGCAACAAACAAGTCGGATAAGCAATTAAGTTACTCAAAAATTTTTAAAACTATATTTTGGAGGAAAATTATTATGAAAAAGTTTGTATGTTCAGTTTGCGGTTATGTTCACGAAGGCGATTCAGCGCCCGAGTTTTGCCCCCAGTGCAAAGTTCCTGCAGAAAAATTCAATGAGCAGAAGAGCGGCGAAATGTCATGGGCAGCAGAGCACGTTGTAGGCGTTGCAAAGGGTGTAAGCCAGGAAATCATCGACGGCCTCAGAGCTAACTTCGAAGGCGAATGCTCAGAAGTAGGTATGTACCTTGCAATGGCAAGAGTTGCTCACCGTGAAGGTTATCCCGAAATCGGTCTTTACTGGGAAAAAGCTGCATATGAAGAAGCAGAGCATGCAGCAAAATTTGCAGAGCTTCTCGGAGAAGTTATCACTGACAGCACAAAGAAGAACCTCGAAATGAGAGTTGACGCTGAAAACGGCGCAACTGCAGGTAAATTCGAGCTTGCCAAGATGGCTAAAGAGCAGGGTCTCGATGCTATCCACGACACTGTTCACGAAATGGCTCGCGACGAAGCAAGACACGGCAAGGCATTCCAGGGTCTTCTTGAGAGATATTTTGGTTAATTTCCCTACGCTATTAAAAAATCAACGGAGCAGATTTCTCTGCTCCGTTTTTGCTTTGTATGTATTGCGGGCGACGAAACGTCGCCCCTACGATGTTGACATTGATTGGCACGGATAAGATCTGTTCCTATGCTGTATTATCTTGCTGTGATGCTACACTCATCAATAGAATATGCTGTGTCACTTGCGAAAGTAATCACAACAGAAAAATCATTACGTATTTTAACTCCGAAACTGTTTTCTGCATCTACATATCCGTTTATGATCCAAGTATCCCTACGTTTGCTGATTGAAGCCTCCGATATGGAACAGAATTCTGCTGTTGACGGTGCTTTCAGTTTGTTTTCTACAATTCGTTGCGCTTCATACCAGATTTCACTTTCGGTCGGGTCTTTACCGATTTCTTCAGCTCTTTTCTTAACCCACTCAAAGTGATGCTCACAATAATAATTCTCTATATCTCTGCCTGAAACAAAAACTCCGCCATCCGCTGAATCACCGCAAAGCGAACACTCATACTCACTGTAATCACCTTTTTTGTATCCGACACGCAGGTCAAGATAAAAATTGAATGCCAAAGCAAAAACTACAATCACGCATACACAAACAGATATAATCGGAAATGCCTTACTGCTGAGTATCTTTGAATCCTCATACTTTTTTATCATAGCATCTCCGCCGAATTTAATTGCCAATGCACCAGAAAACGCTATTATAAATGTAACAATCGGACCTAAACCGGTATACCATTCCAATTTAACAAGAAGAATGTAAATCGTAAGAAACAAAAAGAGAAGTGCGAAAATACCAGTTATTACTTTTTTAAAATCGGGAAATGGTTTTTTCATATGTTTTTCCTCCAAAAAATACAAAGCCAATGTATTGCTTATATTCAGTTGTGTCGTGTCCATAGTATAGCACTAAAATGAAAATTATTCAATAACAAATTTCTACATCCCATCGAAAACAAAATGCAAAACAACGGCGAAAGACACGGCAAGGCATTCCAGGGTCTTCTTGAGAGATATTTTGGTTAAAATGATTTAAGAGAGGGTTTCCCCTCTCTTTTTCTTTTATGTGCTTAACAAACAAAATAATTGACTTTATTTTTCACCGATGATAAAATTATATTGTTGCTTATCAACAAATAATTTATTGAGGTGTTTTTATGTTTGAAACGTTTCTGACCGAAGTTCTTAAGCTTGCACCAAGACAACTGTGGGGTGTTGAACAGCAGATGTACTATTTCACGGAAATTTTCACATCCTTCTCCCCAAAAAAGATTATCGCTTCAATTCTTGCGATAATAGAGCTTCTCGGATTGACAATTCTTGATTTACCCACCACTCCAAGAGGTCAGGAGCTTGACCTCACGGGTTACAGTCTCATTTTTGAGGATGAATTCAACGGCACGGAGCTTGACACGGATGTGTGGGAATACAGAGGCAGCGGCCCCCGCAGAGGCGGATTCAACGGTGAAAGCCAGGTGAAAGTTGAAAACGGTAATATGATTATGACCGGCGAATATCTGACCGACGGCGATTACGGCGAAGGCTGGTACACCGGTATGATTAAACTCAAAGAGCGTTACTGCAAAGGATATTTTGAGATACGCTGCATTGTTAACGCAGATTCCGGATTCTGGTCGGCATTCTGGCTTCAGGCAGATTCACCATACACTGCATCCGTTTCCAAAGGCGGCGTAGGCGGTGCGGAAATCGACATTTTTGAGTCGATGAGTTATGATAACCTTCTTGGCAAAGATTCGGTTGTTCAAACCATACATTGTGCCGGCGTTGACGGTGTTGAGGAAGGATTCCAGTCCGAAAGACTCGGTAGCTTCTACGGCAACAATATTTACGAAGAATACAATACCTATGGGCTTGAATGGACCGATGATGAATACATCTTCTACATCAACGGTGTTGAAACCCGACGTACAACATTCGGCAACGGCGTTTCCGAAGTACCCGAGGATGTTATTGTTTCTCTCGAAATCCCCGATGAAGATAAACTCGCAGGTCTTGACAAAGATACATATCAGACTGAATTTATCGTTGACTATGTAAGAATTTATCAGAAATAAATATATTTAAACAGGAGCTTGCCCGATTATTTTTCGGTCAAGCTCCTGTTTTCAGTTATATTTTTCTGCCTGAAGTTTGAACATATAGGCATATTTGCCTTTCTTTTCCATAAGCTCATCGTGACTTCCGATTTCAGCAATTCTGCCGTTTTCAAGCATAACTATTCTGTCTGCGTGGCGTGTGGTCGAAAGTCTGTGTGAAATAAAGATAACGGTTCTATCCTTACATCCATCGCTGATTGCCTTGTTGAGTTCATATTCGGAAACGGGATCAAGATTTGCCGATGGCTCATCAAGAATGATATACGGACATTGCTTATAAAAGACTCTCGCAATTGCAAGTTTCTGCTGCTCTCCACCTGAAAGCATAAGACCGTTTTCGTCAAACTCCTTAAGCAGAATGGTTTCCGCTCCGTCGGGAAGTTCTTTGTCAAATCCCGCAAGCTTCAAAGCTTCAAGCACTCTGTCGCTGTCATATTCGCTTGTCATCGCAACATTCTCTCCGACAGTTGCACCAAAAAGACTAAAATCCTGAAAAACAGCCGCAAACCTCGCTCTGTGGCTCATCACGGTTTCTTCTCTTATATCTTTGCCTCCAATTTTTATCGAACCGTTTTTAACATCGTAAAGACGCAGAAGAAGATTCGTAAGCGTGGTTTTGCCCGCTCCGTTATAGCCGACAAGGGCAATTTTTTCACCCGGCTTGATTTCAAAGGATATACCGTTGATGCTGTCCGTTTCATTCCCTTCATAAGAAAATGAAACATTTTCAATGCTGATTGTTTCGGCTTTACTGTTTTTTGCAACGTGATTTCCATCAACAATTTTGCTCTCAACAGCAAGAAAGTTACGGCATTTTTCAATCATTTTTGAGCGTTCCGTAAAATTCCTTAAGCTGTAAACCGTAAGATACAGAACACTTCCGCCGATTTGCACTGCTCCGTTGAAGGTTGCAACGAAATCACCTGCAGACATATTGCCGGTAACTATGGTCTGATATCCGATATAAAGGCTGAGAATGAGCATAAACCCGATAACCTGAACCGAAAATTCCTGAACAAAAAACAATCCGTCAAGTTTTCTGACATATCTCTTCTGAGTTTTTACAACATCGTCCGCACTTTCATTGAATCGTTTTCGCAGAAGCGGATAAATTCCGCTCGTGCGGATTTCACCCGCATAATCGGGAAGATAAAAAATACGTGCAAAATAATCACCGCGGCGGTGCTTTTCCGTAACAGCCTCTCTGCGTTTAGTCTGAAGATTTCCCGTATACTTTCCGAGCGGAATGAAAAGAATAACCGAAACGAGAACAATAACAAGGCAAACAGGGTCAATCGTAAACATAATTGCTGCAACAGCAACAAAAGAAATGATCTGTTCAACATAACCCCTCACGAGATTAAGCACATTTCTGAGATTATCCGCCGTGTTTTCAATTGAAAGAATAAAATCGCTGTAAAAACCCGGGTCGTCATATTTTGACATATCCAGCCTTGACGCTTTTTCATAAAATATCGACTGGATTCCGAGGTCCATTTTTTCACGCTCTCTGTAAACAAAAAGCTCATAAAAAACATTGTTGAATGCTTCGCAAGCAACAATAACACCAAGCATTGCGGCAATGCCGAAAATAATCTTTTTAGGGTCTGCTCCGTTCTGTACTTCATCGATAATATACTTAAGACCGATAACTGCTATCAGCTTGCTGGGCAGAGCCCCCGTAACCTGCTCAAATATTTCTCCGATTACAAGCCATGGCGACACTTTAAACATCAGCCTGAGCATAAAAAATATGTTGGAGAATGTGCCGTGAGTCTGTTTTAATTTCTTATTCATATCAGCTCACACTCCTTTCTCCGTCTTTGTAGCTCGATGCCTGGAGAGTGAACATTTCGCAGTAGCCTTTACCGTCTGCCATGAGCTTTTCGTGAGTTCCGCATTCGCTCACCTTTCCGTTTTCGAAAACCCAGACCTTATCGGAAAGCACGGCACTCGAAAGACGGTGAGAAATATAAATGACAGTTTTATCCTTTGTTGCTTCAATAAGGCTTTCGTACATTTTATATTCTGCAATCGGGTCAAGAGCAGAGGAAGGCTCATCGAGTATCGCAAGGTCAAAATCTTTTGCGAACATTCTTGCCGCACAAAGCTTCTGTTGCTCACCGCCCGAAAGACCGGTTCCCTTTTCATCAAATTCGCGGGTAAACACAGTATCTTTCTTCTCGGGGAGACTCATAATTCGTTCATAAATTCCCGCCGCTTTGAGAGCAGAATCGACTTCTGAATAATCAGAATCGGTTTCAGTTTCACGGCACAGAACATTCTCGTTAACCGTGAGCGCAAACACCTTGTAATCCTGAAAAACGGTGGCAAGTCTGTCGCGTAGAGATTGAATATCATATTCACGGATATCCGTTCCGTTATATAAAATCACACCACTGTCGGAATCATAAAAGCGAAGCAAAAGCTTGACAAACGTTGTTTTTCCTGCTCCGTTTTTACCGACAACAGCAACCGTTTCACCCTTGGATATTTTAAATGACAAACCGTTGAGCGAAGCTTTTTCAGCACCGGGGTAAGTAAAATAAACATCCTTGAATTCAAGTGTTTCAAACTCACCGGCTTTTTTGCTTCCGCCGACAACCTTGGGCTCATATTCCATAAATTCTCTGAGATTCGCAAAATACTCAGCTTCTTTGCGGAGATTCGCAATTGCATCGCTGAGGTTATTGAGTACGTTCTTGAGATTGCTTACGGCAGTTACGATTACAGAAAAATCAGAAATTGCAAGATTTCGTTTCCATACAAAACGGTAAGTAGCATAAGAATATGCGGAAACAACGGGCAACGCCTTACCGAAAACTCCGCCGATAACCTCAAGAATCATCATTTTTATGCCGTAATTCTTAATAATTTCTCTGTTCTTATCAACCGCAGTTTTAAAGCGGTTGTGCATAACATCATAGATACCCGATGTGCGGATATCCTTGGCGAAATCGCGCAGAAAAACAGTTCTTTTAACATATTCTTTTGAGCGTATGTAGGGAGTCATTTCCCTGTCTTTTTTTACCTCAAGCTTACCCTTTGCCGAGCCTGCAACAACCACCGCAACAGCAAACAAAAGAATAAAAAGTAACCTGTAATCAATGGATACGACATAAATCACAAGAAAAATTCCTGTAATAACCCCTGCAAAAACATTGGCGAGATTATAACAGAATTCGCTGAAATGGTTATTCGAAATAATCTCTGTTGCGCGCTTGTATTTGTCGTAAAATTCGGGATTTTCATAACATGCCATATCAACCCTGACTGCTTTTTCAAAGATTCGGTCATTAAGATTTTTATAGACATTTTTCATTCTTGTGCTCGCAAAATAATCGGTAAGGCAATCCGTTCCTTTTGCGAGAAGTCCTGCACACGCAAAAAGAACTACAAGGAATGCATATTCCTTAAAGCTTCCGCCGTTTTCAACAACACCCAGAAGAAGCTTAAGAAATAGGATTTCCTGAATAAACCCCGTAAAAAACCAATGTGCGGTCTGAACAATAACAAACGAAGAAGTCAAAAGCGGTGCACACTGACGGATGGTTTTCAGCGCATATATAATATTTTTAAAGGTGGACCCGTTTTTTTTCTGTTTCTTATATTTCAACACTTATCACCCCTTAAGATGACATAAAAATCATTGTTTACTAAGCCTTTCAAGCTCTTTCTTCAAGGCTGATGGCATTCCGTATCTGTAAGAAAAAAACACAAATTCAATAAGTACATCGCCGTCATAACCGCAATCGGAAAGCTTTTTGAGAAGTTCATCCATATAGCGGGAATCCAGCTTCGGTAATTGCTCTCTGAACTGTTCAAAATAAGAAACGTGAACACATCCGATATACGGCAAAGTTCTTTCTATGCGGTCAAGGTCGTATTCTTTTCGTCTGTAAAGTGATTGAAAATAGGTTGTGAAGTTATCACATCCTACATCTTTTCGGATTCTGAGAAAAGCATCAGTATTATTGTTATATGTGTTCCCGTGGCATTCAGGGCAAACATTAAGACCGTATTGCGACGCAACGGCACACATCGATTTTGCATCTTCTACGAGCTTTTTATATTCGGCATCTTCCGTCTTTTCACTGTCAGCTTTTCCCAACCACACACGCACGCTTTTTGCATTCATAGCACTTGCGATTTCACAGATTTTTTTCCATTCTGAAGCATCGCAACTTCCAACACGGTAATAGCTTCCGTATGAGCATATTCTTATACCTGCATTGTCACAAAACTCCTTGGCTTTTTTCGCAGATTCAATATCCGTAACGTGAATATCGCCGCCCCACTCAATACATTCCGCACCTGTTCTCTTTGCTATATCAACAATTTTTTCAATACTTTTAATCTGCCTGAGCGTTGTTGAAGTGAACCCGAAATGCATACAAACCCCTCCGTCAAAGTCGATTGTTTTTAGTTTACCATACATATATAAAAAAAACAATGTTGAATTTTTTATAAAGTATATT
Source organism: Acutalibacteraceae bacterium (assembly GCA_045576955.1). Classification (GTDB taxonomy): domain Bacteria; phylum Bacillota; class Clostridia; order Oscillospirales; family Acutalibacteraceae; genus CAG-177. The sequence continues at coordinate 12,758 of JAZNHM010000212.1, forward strand.
ATAATTAAATTATCAATGTTTAAGAGGAGATATAAATATGCTCAGAAAAAGACAGGTACACCTTGATTTTCATACAAACGGCACTCTTCCGGTCGGAAAAAACTTTTCCAAGGAGCAGTTTCAGAATGCACTCAAAGCAGGGCACGTCAATTCAATAACCGTTTTTTCAAAATGTCACCACGGATGGTCGTATCATCCGACAGAGGTCAATGAAATGCATCCTTGCCTTGAATTTGACCTTCTCGGCGCACAGCTTGAAGCATGCAAAGAAATCGATGTTAATGCCCCGGTATATATTTCAGCCGGTTTTGATGAAAAAGAATTTGACAAACACCCCGAATGGCATTTTGTCTGTTCACCTGATAAAGAAGAACAGGTCAGATATGAAAACGAAGTTCATTTCCATCTTCTCTGCTTCAACACGGGTTATCTTGATTTTCTATGTGCACAGATTGAAGAGGTTATGGTTAAATATAACCCTTGCGGCATCTTTCTTGATATCATTTCTCCCAAGGTCTGCTACTGCGACAAATGCAGAGCGGATATGAAAAACCTCGGGCTTGACATTGAAAAAGATGCAGACCGTCAGAAGTTTGCATTTATGACTCTCAACAAATACTTTGCCGCAACTAATGCCGCTGTAAGAAAGCACAGCGACACTGCAACAATTTTCCACAATTCAGGTCACATTCCCAAGGGAGATTATGAATTTATTGATGCCAACACTCACCTTGAGCTTGAAAGCCTTCCTACTGCAGGTTGGGGTTATGACCACTTTCCCCTTTCTGCCGCATATGTAAGAACACTCAAGGACACGGAATTTTTAGGTATGACAGGAAAATTCCACGAAGGATGGGGTGAATTCGGAGGATATAAGCACCCCAACGCTCTTATCTATGAAACAGCTCTCAGCGTTGCTAACGGTGCAGGATGTTCAATCGGCGACCAGATGCATTCACTCGGTGAAATGAATATGGCAACTTATAATCTCATCGGTAAGGCATATTCTCTCATTGAAGAAAAAGAGCCGTGGCTTAACGGTGCTGTCAACGTTGCGGATATTGCGGTGCTCAGTGCAGAATCGATTACGGGCAACCGTGATGTTAAAGCAGATATCGGAGCAAACCGAATGCTCCTTGAGAATAATTATCTCTATAATTTCATCGACAGCACAATGGATTTTTCGGAATACAAGATGCTTATTCTGCCTGACATCGGCGGTCTTTCCGATGAAACAATCGAAAAAGTCAAAGCATATGCCCAAAGTGGCGGTAAAATCATCGCAAGCGGCGAAGCGCTTGTTAAAAACGAAGAATTCTTCCTTGACATCGGTGCGGAATACAAAGGCAAAAACGAATTCAGTCCAACCTATTTTATTCCGCGTTTTGAAACCGTCAACGGAACAACAGAATATGTTATGCGTTGCAACTCTTACAAATTTGAAGCAACCGACTGCACTGTTGCGGCATATGTGCAGAATCCTTATTTTAACAGAACACTTGAGCATTTCTGCTCTCATATGCACGCGCCCAACAACCCCGATGAAAACTTCCCCGCAATCGCTTTCAAAGGCAACACAGCTTATATCGGTTGGGATATCTTCACCGCATATGCAACTCACGGTCATCTTTGCTTCAAAGAAATCTTCAAATATGTTGCAAAAATGCTTATAGGCGACGACACAACGATTACCGCTGCAATTCCCGACAGAGGGGTTGTTACATACACCAGGCAGGAAAGCGAAAAAAGAAATATTCTCCACCTGCTTTTTGCACACACAACAGCAAGAGGCACTAAAACAGAAATTATTGAAGATACCGTTCCTCTTTACAATGTTGATTGTACGGTAAAAGTTAAATCGTTACCGTCAAAGGTTTATCTTGCCCCGTCGGGCGAAAGCCTTGATTTTGAATTCACAGACGGCAAAATAAAATTCACCGTACCCACAGTCAATATCCATCAAATGGTCGTAATTGAAGAATAATTCCGCTCAAAAAGGACTGTCAGTTTTGACGACAGTCCTTTTTATTTTTTATTTTGAATTGAAATGTTGAAAATCATACAAATTTATGTTAGATTTATATTATATTTTTTAAAGGAGAAACAAATATGAGCAGTTTTGAGAATCTGCGTATTGTAGATAATTTTTATCAGACATCACTTTTCTTCCCGATGCCGACGGTTATCATCAGCACTCTTTGCGAAGACGGCACAACCAACCTCGGTCCGTATTCACTTGTTCAGCCGTATTATGTTGCAGGTAAGGATTATTATGCAATGCTTTTGTGCTGCAGAAATTCTTCAAACACCGCACAGAACATACTCCGCAACGGAAAATGCGCACTCAACTTCATTGACGATAATCCCAAGTCATTTAAAGAGGCGGTGAAACTTTCGTGGCCCGGCGACAAGCCAAGTGAAAAAATGCCGAAATGCAAATTCAAGCTTGAAAAGAGCCTTATTGAAGAAGAATCTCCCGAAGATATCCGTCCGATGGTTCTGACAGATGCAATCGAAGTTATTGAATGCACCTGGATGCGTGAACTTGACGGTGCAGACAAAGATATGCCCGGCGAACTCAACGGCTACGAAGGGCCTTACCACGATTTTAACGGCATCACAAGTAAATTCGGCGCACATTTCATCCTTCGTGTAGATAAGATTCTTATGAAGAAAAAATATAAAGATGCGATTATAAACGGTGTCAAAGCAAAGGACTTCCCTGCTCTGCCCGTTGATTACGGCTACCGCGACAGTAAAAATTTCTGGTTCCACAGAAAAAGGAAGATGAGAGCCGAGCTTCTTCAGATGCGTCAGGCATCGCTTGAATCTGTACGTTATGCCGCTGACCGTGTTGACGATAAAATCAAATTCACCGATAAAGCGCTCAAGACTGTTCTCGCAGTTCCAAGAGTATTCCTTCCCCTTGTTCTTAAGGGATGCGTTGACTGGGCAAAGGAAAACAACGTTGAACTCATAACCGAAGAGCATATGCAGATTATCAATGATAAACGTGCCAAGGAAAAAGAAAGCAAAAAAAGGTGATAAAAAATATGAAAATTCTTGTTTTAAACGGAAGTCCCAAGGGTAAATACAGCATAACACTCCAAACAATCAATTATCTTTCGCAGAAATATCCCGGTCACACCTTTGATATTCTCCATGTCGGTCAAAAAATCAAGGCTATTATAAAAGATTTTTCTGCAGCAAAAGAGGCACTCGAAAAAGCTGACCTAATCATTTTCTCTTACCCCGTTTACACTTTTATAGCGCCTTATCAGCTTCACAGATTCATCGAATTGATGAAAGAATCCGGAATGGGTTTCAGCAGCAAATTCGCAACTCAGCTTTCAACCTCAAAACATTTTTATGATGTTACCGCACACAGATATATTCAGGATAACTGTTGCGATATGGGGATGAAGTATATCCGCGGTCTTTCGGCGGATATGGATGATCTGCTGACCGAAAAGGGGCAGAAAGATGCTACCGATTTTCTGGATTACGTTACCTTTTGTATAAGGAACAACATATTTGAAAAAAGTTCGGTATCAAACACTCAGCCAAAGCATATGCCTGTCAGCATTCCCTCGGATAAATCCGATGGCAAATCGGGAGATATTGTCATTCTTACCAACTGTGAAGAAAATGACACTCAGCTCAAATCTATGATCGAACGTTTTCAGGCGGTTATGCCGAGAAAAACAAGAGTTGTCAACATTCTCGATTTTCCGTTCAGCGGCGGATGTCTCGGATGTCTTAACTGTGCTGTTTCGGAAAAATGTGTTTATAAAGACGGATTTGAAGATTATCTGCGCAACAACATTCAAACCGCTCAGGCGATAGTCACTGCATTCTCAATCAAAGACCACTCAATGGGTGCATCTTTCAAGCTTTATGACGACAGACAGTTCTGCAACGGTCACCGCACTGTTACAATGGGAATGCCTATGGGTTATCTCATAAGCGGCAATTATTCAGAAGAATCCAATCTTCAGATGATTGTTGAGGGGCGTGCACAGGTCGGTTGCAACTTCCTTGCAGGCGTTGCAACCGATGAAATCAATCCCGACGGAGAAATCGACAATCTTGCCGCATCTCTTGAATATGCTTTGAACGCAAATTATGTTCCGCCTCAGAACTTCTACGGTATCGGCGGAGCAAAGATATTCCGCGATCTCATCTGGCTTATGCAAGGAATGATGAAGGCTGACCACAAATTCTACAAATCACACGGTCAGTATGACTTTCCTCAGAAGCAGAGAGGAAAGATGCTTGCAATGTATCTTGTCGGCGGAATGTTCTCATCACCAAAAATCAAATCAAAAATGGGCAATATGATGAATGAAGGTATGCTGATGCCCTATAACAAGGTTCTCGGAATTAAACCCGACTTCAAAAGCAATTTCAAAAAATAAAATCTCAACCCCGAGGTTTATTGTGATGCACAGGTCCGTCGGTTTTTTCAGTTTATAAATTTTTCTATATCTGCAACCGTTTCTGCAATATATGTCGCACCTGCGGATTCAAGCTCTTCTCGGCTTCCGTAGCCGAAAAGCACTCCGATTGAATCAACTCCGTTTTTGTTTGCGCCGATTATATCATGTTCTCTGTCACCGACCATAACAATACTCGATTTATCGGTTATTCCGCACTCCGAAAGTGCGTATTCGATAACCTCAGCTTTGTTTGTCCGTGTTTCATCCATTGTACTTCCAGCCGCAAAAATGAAGTATTTCTCAATGCCGAAATGTCTGAGAATTTCTTTTGCGAACGGTTCAGGCTTTGATGTTGCAAGAATAATCTTCTTTCCTTTTTCGCAAAGCAATTCAAGAAGATTTTCAATGCCGCCATAAAGCTCGTTTTCATATATACCCTTATCTTTATAATATTCCCTGTAATAATCAACAGACTTGACTGCTTCCTCGTGAGTGAATCCGAAATATCTTTCAAACGAATCTATAAGCGGAGGCCCGATAAATTTATAAAGGCTTGCTCTGTCCTCAACCTCAACACCGTACTTTTTCAGCGCGTGCATAACGGAATTTGTTATGCCGATACCGGGGTCGGTCAAAGTACCATCTAGATCAAAAAGAACCACATCATATTTGCTCATAAAAAATCCTTCTTCTGTCTTATAACCAAAGTTGTAAAAAGGGCACCGTTTTCACGATGCCCTTAAAATTATTTAATGTTTGCCTTGAGGGTTTCAAGCTCTGCCTTAAGAGTTGCGGGAAGTCTGTCAAACTTGCCGTAGAATTCTTCGATACCTGCAACTTCATCCTTCCAGAGTGAAACGTCAACACTGAGAAGCTCTGCAAGCTGTGCGTCGCTCACTTCATCTTCAATGCCTTCAAGGTTGATGTCTGCTGCCTTGGGAACAAAGCCGATAGCTGTTTCGTCAGC
>JAZNHM010000213.1:0-2345 GCA_045576955.1 Acutalibacteraceae bacterium
GGACAGTTTATAAAAAAGAGAGCCGACGCAGAAAATTCTGTGTTGGCTCTTATTATATAATACTTTATCACTTTTTAATTCATTAAGTATGATTTGCCTTAATGGTTTTTAAAGAAGAAATCAGCATTCTTCTTATGCCACCGCAATCGTTATGTAACTTTTTGTATTTTTCTTCGGATATACAATCTGTTTCAAAAAGAAGCTCTAACCAATATTCGGTTTCATAACACTCTTTTTGCGCTATTTCCAACTTTGATATAAAATCTTTTGTTCCTTGTGCATACTGTGCTTCATGAATATTAGCGCCGACAGAAGTGCCAGAACGCAAAAGCTGATTAACCAATGCTACCTCAATGCCTTTTTGTTTAAGTTCTCGACAAAGAAAAATGATATTTTTTGCAAAAGACTTTGACTTCTCTCTTAAAATACTTTCTGACATACAAGCTCCTTTGAAACTTTTAGTTATGAGTTTAGAGTTATAAATTTGGCTCTGCCAAATGTTATGATAGGATTGCCCAATGAAAGACAACTTTGCCGCAAGGCAAATCATAACACGGCGGAGCCGTTCATAACTCATAACTTGCCCAAAGGGCAATCATAGTTCATAGAATGGGAATAAAGCTCCGCTTTATTCCCACTCGCTCCCGAAAAAGACAACCTAAACAATTTTGTATAGGCGGTTTAGCTCGTGGTATCTCATACATCTGTATTATTCATAAAGTATGGACTATCAGATTTTTTGTTGCCATAGTGTTGCCACGCTGACGAGAATATTATATATTATTATGCCGTAATTTTCAAGAAGCGCAGAGTAAATAGTTTATAAAATCACCTCTACGTTATTCGAGTTCAAAAGCGCCCGTATAAAGCTGATAATATGTTCCTTTTTCGGCTATCAGTTTATCGTGATTTCCTCGTTCAATGATGTGTCCATGGTCAAGCACCATGATCACGTCGGAATTCTGAACGGTAGAAAGTCTGTGTGCGATGACAAATACGGTCCTGCCCTTCATCAGCTTATCCATACCGTCCTGTACAAGTGCTTCGGTACGAGTATCAATGGAGGACGTCGCCTCATCGAGAATCATTACGGGCGGATCGGAAACAGCAGCACGAGCAATGGAGATAAGCTGCCTTTGACCTTGGGAAAGTCCGCTGCCGTCACCTTTGAGTACGGTGTTGTATCCTTGGGGGAGCATACGAATAAATCCGTCTGCGTTCGCAAGCTTTGCGGCGGCGATACATTCCTCGTCAGTTGCATCGGGATTGCCGTACCGCAGATTTTCCATAACCGTTCCTGTGAACAGGTTGACGTCCTGAAGAACCACGCCGAGAGAACGGCGAAGATCAGCTTTTTTGATCTTGTTAATATTGATTCCGTCATAGCGGATTTTACCGTCGGCAATATCGTAAAAACGGTTGAGCAGATTGGTGATTGTGGTTTTACCCGCACCGGTTGCGCCGACAAAGGCGATTTTCTGCCCGGGTTCGGCATAGAGAGAAATATCGTGAAGCACTTGCTTTTCCGGAACGTATCCAAAATCCACACCATCAAGAACGACTCTGCCTTTGAGTTTTGTATACGTTACCGTTCCGTCGTGATGAGGATGCTTCCATGCCCACATTCCGGTTTTGGTTTCAGATTCACACAAAACACCGTTTTCTTCTTTGGCATGAACAAGGGTTACATAGCCCTCATCCGTTTCGGGTTCTTCATCCATAAACGCAAAGATACGGGAAGCACCCGCAAGAGCTGTGACGATAGAATTGAACTGATTGGATATTTGCGAAACGGGACTTGTAAAGTTTCTTGACAGTGTAAGGAATGAGGCGATCATACCGAGAGTCAGCACGCCCGTTCCCGTAAGACCGAGGTTTGTTACCCCTGCAATAGCCATATATGCACCAAGGAGAGCAATGATGATGTACTGCACGTATCCGAGCGCATTCATCATTGGCATCATGGAATGGGCATAGCCGTTTGCGCTTGCAGCACTTTCGGCCCAAGCCTTGTTTTTCTCACGCAGTTCTTCCTTTGCTTTTTCTTCGTGGCAAAATACTTTGATAACCTTTTGTCCGTTTACCATTTCCTCCACGTAGCCGTTAACGACGGCAAGGTTTTTCTGTTGCATCATGAAGAACACGCCGATCTTACGGGTGATCACCTTTACAAGCTGTAAAATCAAAAAGAGTACGACAACGGCAACGAGTGTCAGCCATACGCTGATATAGAGCATACTGACGAACACCGAAACAATGGTAAATACCGATGAAACCATTTGTGCCATAGAGATCGCAATCATCTGACGTAGCGTGTCAGTGTCATTGGTATAAAGACTCATAAT
>JAZNHM010000214.1:0-22908 GCA_045576955.1 Acutalibacteraceae bacterium
TTTCACCGAAACCGTGCTCAGAGATGCTAACCAGTCTCTCATCGCAACAAGAATGCCTTTCTCGGATTTCAAGCCCATTCTTGAAAAGCTCGACAAGGCAGGCTACTATTCACTCGAATGCTGGGGCGGCGCAACCTTCGATTCATGCCTGCGCTACCTCAACGAAGATCCCTGGGAAAGACTCCGCAACATCAGAAAAGCTTGCCCCAACACCAAGCTCCAGATGCTTCTCAGAGGTCAGAACCTTCTCGGCTACAAGCATTATCCCGATGACGTTGTACGTGCTTTCATCAGAAAGAGCGTAGAAAACGGCATCGATATCATCAGAATTTTCGATGCTCTCAACGACGTACGCAACATCGAAGTTGCAGTTGACGAAACTCTCAAGTGCGGTGCTCACGCATCAGGCACAATCTGCTACACCATCAGCCCCATCCACAACCTTGAAAGCTATGTAAAGCTTGCAAAAGAGATTGAAGCTCTCGGCGTTCAGTCAATCTGCATCAAGGATATGGCAGGTATCATGAGCCCTAAGGAGGGTTATGACCTCGTTAAGGCTCTCAAGGCTAACGTAAAAGTTCCCATCGTTGTTCACACACACTCAACAACAGGTCTCGGCTTTATGACACTTCTTAAGTGCGTTGAAGCAGGTGCAGACGTTATCGACTCAGCTATCTCCTGCTTCTCAGGCGGTACTTCACAGCCTGCAACCGAAACTCTTGTTTACACTCTCAAGCAGTACGGCTATGAAGTTGACGTTGACGAAAACGTATGCAAGGAAATCAATGATTTCTTCAAGCCCATCCGTGCAAAGGCTCTCGAAAGCGGTCTTCTCAATCCCGTTGTTATGGGCACTCAGACCGACGCTCTCATCTATCAGATTCCCGGCGGTATGCTTTCAAACCTTGTTGCTCAGCTTACTGCTCAGAACAAACTCGATAAGCTCGATGAAGTTCTTCTTGAAACACCCAGAGTCCGTGAAGACCTCGGCTATCCTCCCCTTGTTACTCCTATGAGCCAGATGGTTGGCGTTCAGGCAACAGCCAACGTTCTTGCAGGCGAAAGATATAAGAATATCTCCAAGGAAGTAAAGAGCTACATCAAGGGTGAATACGGCCAGGCACCCGGTAAGGTAAGCGAAGAGCTTCAGAAGCTCGTTCTCGGCGAAGAGAAGCCTTACACAGGCAGATTTGCGGATACTCTTGCTCCCGCTTTTGAAGAAGCAAAGGCAGAACTCGGCGATAAGGCAAAGAGCGACGAAGATGTTCTTTCTTACATCGCATTCCCCATGCAGGCTGAAGCTTATTTTGCAAAGCGTGACGAAAAAGAAAGAAACACCTTTAAGTACACAATCAGAGAGGTATAAGGAGAACGGAAATGACATTTTTGGATTTCATTAAAACTCCCGCTTTTGCTCTCGCAATTATCTTTGTACTTGCTACAGTTTACAGCATTTACGCAAAAATCAGAGACGGCAAAGCCGCTAAAACTCCCGCTGCTCCTGCAGCGGACAAGCAGGCTGCTCCCACAAAAGCACCCGTGGCAGCTGCAGAAGGAATGAGCTGCGGTGAACTCGATCTTGTTGACACAGACGAAAAAACCGCCGCTGTTATTATGGCCCTTGTAAGCTACAAAAGCGGTATCCCGCTCAACAGACTCAGTTTTAAATCGATTCGTTTGATGGAGGATAAATAATTATGAAATATGTAGTAACTCTTAACGGTAAAAATTACGAAGTAGAAGTTAACGAATGCGAAGCTGTTGTAACAAACGTTACAGAAGCTGTTGCAGCACCCGTTGCAGCTCCCGCTCCCGCAGTTGCTCCTGCAGCACCCGCAGCAGCACCCGCAGCTGCTCCCGTTTCGGCAGAAGGCACACAAGTGCTTTCACCCATGCCCGGTGCAATTCTCAACGTTAACGTAAGCGTTGGCGCAGCTGTTAAGGCTGGCGACGTTCTCATGGTTCTTGAAGCTATGAAAATGGAAAATGATATCGTTGCTCCCTGCGACGGTGTTGTTAAGCAGATTCCCGTTACAAAGGGTTCAACAGTTAACACCGACGAAGTTCTCGCTGTTATCTGATCGGAGGTTAATTGATGAACGTTTTATATGAAAACCTGCTGACCTTGGACTGGGCTCAGGTTGCGATGTGGGTAATCGGCGGCGTTCTGATTTATCTCGCAATCGCAAAGGAAATGGAACCCACTCTGCTCCTTCCCATGGGATTCGGTGCAATTCTTGTTAACCTCCCCCACTCAGGTGCAGCAGCGGTTATCGAACATCTTTTTGAAATCGGTATCAATCAGCACGAGCTTTTCCCCTTGATTCTTTTCATCAGTATCGGAGCAATGATTGATTTCGAGCCCCTTCTGACCAACCCTAAACTGATGTTCTTCGGTGCGGCAGCTCAGTTCGGTATTTTCTTCACACTTTGCATGGCATCTCTTTTCGGCTTTGAAATCAACGATGCCGCTTCAATCGCAATCATCGGTGCCGCTGACGGCCCGACCTCAATCTTCGTTGCGAATATGCTCAAATCAAACTACACTGCAGCGATTATGGTTGCTGCATATTCCTACATGGCTCTCGTTCCCATCGTTCAGCCTCCCATCATCAAACTCTGCACAACAAAGGCTGAAAGAAAAATCCGCATGACATACACAGGCAAGAGTGTTTCAAAGAGAACAAAGATTCTCTTCCCCATCATCATTACTGCAATCGTAGGTATGGTTGCACCCGATGCTGTTGCTCTTATCGGTTTCCTTATGTTCGGTAACCTTATCCGTGAATGCGGAGTTCTTAATTCCCTTTCGGAAACAGCGCAGAAAGTTCTTGCAAATCTTATTACAATATTCCTCGGCATAACCATCGCTTCAAGAATGACTGCTGCAGAATTCCTCAGAGTTGAAACTCTTCTCATTATGGGTCTCGGCCTTGTTGCTTTCATTGTTGATACATTCGGCGGCGTTATGCTTGCAAAGGTTATGAACATCTTCCTCAAGAATAAGATAAACCCGATGATCGGTGCCGCAGGTATTTCTGCATTCCCCATGTCAGCCAGAGTTGTACATAAGCTCGGACTTGAAGAGGATAATCAGAACTTCCTTCTCATGCATTCAATCGGTGTAAACGTTTCCGGTCAGATCGCATCGGTTATCGCAGGCGGTCTTATCCTCGCATTTTTAGCTTGATATAAGGAGAAGAAATAATGGGTATAAATATTGAATACTTTTTAAACTCTTTGCCTTATATGGGCAAGGGTATGCTCGGAATCTTTATTGTTACGGCAGTTGTTGTTATGGTTGTTAACGCTCTCAACAGTTTGCCTGACAAAAAATAAAAAACAAAGGGCGTTTGGCATGGCACCAACGCCCTTGTATTTAAGCAAAAAATGAACAAACTAATATAAAAACTCAAAAAGGAGGCAAAGCTATGAAAATGCCTGTCTCGGAAGCTCTTGCAATAGCCGTTATCGGATTTTGCACGGTCCTCTTTATTCTCGCATTAATCGCAGTTCTCATTATCCTGCTTTCAAAGACAATAAGAGCAATCGAGAAAATGCTTGCAAAAAAATCATCCGCTCCTTCTGCCGCATCGCCTGTTCCCGCATCGGTGCAGTCTGCACCTGAAGGCATCAACGGCGGCGAGGTAGAACTTATCGGCACAGACGAAAAAACTGCCGCTGTTATTATGGCAATCGTTTCACAGCAGAGCGGAATCCCTCTCAACAGACTCAGCTTCAAGTCAATCAAACTTCTTGACGATAAAAAGAAAGGAGACGGTACAAAATGATCAAAGATGTTCTTCTTGGCCTTTGGGAAAGTTCAGGCTTTGCTCTTGTAAGCGTGAAGGAAATCATTATGCTCCTTGTCGCTTTCGTACTTCTCTATCTTGCAATAGTCAAAAAGTTTGAACCCCTTCTCCTTGTCCCCATCGCATTCGGCATGCTCCTTGCAAACCTTCCCGGAGCAGGTCTTATGGATGACCCGAGCGGTATTATGGACACATCAAACCTTGTTGAAGGTGCGCACTGGTATGACTCCGGCGTGCTCAGGTTGATTTACGCAGGCGTTAAGAGTTCGATATTCCCGTGTCTTATCTTCCTCGGAATCGGCGCAATGACCGACTTTGGTCCCCTGCTTGCTAACCCCATCAGCCTTCTTCTCGGCGCTGCAGCTCAGCTTGGTGTTTACGTCGCTTTCCTTCTTGCTCTTCTTCTCGGCTTCTCTCCCGAAGAAGCAGCATCAATCGGCATCATCGGCGGTGCAGACGGCCCCACAGCAATCTTCCTTACCGGCAAGCTTGCTCCCCATCTCCTTGCTCCGATAGCAGTTGCGGCATATTCATATATGGCTCTCATCCCCCTTATTCAGCCGCCTATTATGAAGCTTCTCACAACCGAAAAAGAAAGAAAGGTTGAAATGAAGCAGCTCCGCCAGGTAAGCAAAACAGAAAAGATTATTTTCCCGATTGTTGTTGCAGTTATCTGTGCATTCATTATCCCCTCATGTGCATCGCTCATCGGTTTCCTTATGCTCGGCAACCTCTTCAAGGAATGCGGCGTTACCGAAAGACTCAGCGACACAGCACAGAATGCTCTGACCAACATCGTAACCATTATGCTCGGTGTTACAGTCGGTGCAACCGCAAACGGCGAAGCTTTCCTTAACAAATCAACTCTTCTCATCATTGCTCTCGGTCTTACCGCTTTCGCATGCTCAACCGCAGGCGGTGTTCTTCTCGGAAAGATTCTTTATCTCGTCACAGGCGGCAAAATCAATCCCCTCATCGGTTCTGCGGGTGTTTCCGCTGTTCCTATGGCAGCACGTGTTGCTCAGGTTGAAGGCAGAAAGTACAATCCCACAAACTTCCTTCTTATGCACGCTATGGGTCCCAATGTTGCGGGTGTTATTGGCTCGGCAGTTGCCGCAGGCTTCCTGCTTATGATGTTCGGTAAATAATTTAACAACAGTTTATCCGCAGGCACAGCTGTGTGTCTGCGGATGTTTTTTGCCTATATAACTATTGATATATATTTTTACTTTTGATATAATGTTATTATGATTTATGCAAAAGAAAACACAATAGGGATTCTTGCACACGTTGATGCCGGTAAAACCACGCTGACCGAAGCCGTGCTTTTTAAAGCAGGAGCTATCCGTCGGCTGGGCCGTGTTGACAAAAAAGATTCATGGTTCGATTCTCACGAACTTGAGCGAAGCCGTGGAATAACCATTTTCTCAAAGCAGAATCCATTCACTCTCGGTGAAAAACGCTTTACTCTCGTTGATACGCCGGGTCACGTTGACTTTTCGGCTGAAATGGAGCGTACTCTCGGTGTGCTTGACTACGCAGTGCTTGTTATTGACGGTGTAAGCGGAGTGCAAAGCCATACCGAAACAATCTGGCAGCTTCTTGAGGAATACAACATCCCCGTTTTCATATTTGTCAACAAATCCGACCGCGACGGCTTTGATAAAGCGTCCGTTCTTTCCGAACTGAAAAGCATTCTCTCAGAAGGATGCACGGATTTCTGCGAACCCGTTGATAATTCCCTTGCGGAAGAAATTTCGGTGTTCAGCGAAAAAATTCTTGAAGCATACCTTGAAGGCAGAACAGATGAGAACACGCTCATCAGCGAAATAGCAGACGCAATATCCGAAAGAGAAATTTTTCCGTGTGTTTTCGGCTCAGCACTTAAAGGCGACGGAGTTGACCGACTTTTAGATATAGTAGAAAAGTTTTCAATTTGCAAAGAATATCCCGATGAATTTTCTGCAAAGGTATATAAAATTCTCCACGATTCCCGTGGCAATAGGCTGAGTTTTCTTAAAGTTACCGGAGGAAAACTCGCTGTCAAGATGCCTCTCGGCGACGAAAAAATCGACACAATAAGCATTTATTCCGGCGAAAAAGCAGAAAGTATTTCCGAAGTAACCGCAGGCGGAGTCTGTGCGGTTTCGGGACTTTTGAATACCTCTCCCGGTGACATAATCGGTTGCAACGGTATGCTTGTCACCAAAGCGCCCGTACTTCGACCTCTGCTTTCGGCAAAAATTGAAATTCTTGACGATACTGATATCCACACCGTTGTACGCAAGCTCCGCATTATGAGCGAAGAAATGCCCGAGCTTTCGGTAAGAACCGTTTCATATGCAAAAACCGAACAGATTCAGATAAGCGTTATGGGTAAAATTCAGCTTGAAATTCTCAAGTCTCTTGTGCATGACCGCTTCGGTATTGATATCGGCTTCGGCAACTGCTGTATTTTGTATAAAGAAACAGTTGAATCCCCCGTTATGGGTTACGGTCATTACGAGCCTCTTCGCCACTATGCAGAAACTCAATTGAGGATTGAGCCTGCCGAAAGAGGCAGCGGCATAACCGCCAAAAGCGAATGCAGTCTTGATTTTCTCGATTCCAATTATCAGAATCTTATACTCACTCATATTCTTGAAAAAGAACATGTAGGCATTCTCACAGGCTCTCCTCTGACGGATGTCAACATCATTCTCACCGCAGGCAGAGCACACCTGAAGCACACCGAAGGCGGTGATTTCCGAGAATCAACTTACAGAGCAATCCGTCAGGGTCTCGAAAAAGCACGTAACATTCTTCTTGAGCCGTATTATTCGTTCGTTCTGCGTGTGCCCGTTGAATGCTTCGGCAGGGCGGTTGCGGATATTCAGCGGCTTTGCGGCGAATTTGAGCCTCCCGAAATGACTGAAACAAGAGCTGTAATCAAAGGTTACGGCCCCGTTTCCGAATTTATTGATTATCCTGAAGAAGTTACGGCATATACCGGCGGCAGAGGCAGCATTTCGCTTCGTGAAAGCGGATACAGGCCGTGTCACAATGCCGAAAAAGTAATTGAGAATATCGGTTACCAGAAAGAACGTGACCTCGACAATCCGTCATCCTCCGTTTTCTGTTCACACGGTGCAGGCTTCGAAGTAAAGTGGCAGGATGTTGACGATTTCAGACATATAAAAAATTAATTATAAGGAGATATATTATGGCAAAGATTATAGGACAGAATATCCCCAACATCCCCTGGCAGGATAAACCCGAGGGCTACCGCTACCCCGTATGGCGCTACAGCGGCAACCCCATCATCACACGCGACAATCTTTATATGGCAAACAGTATCTTCAACTCTGCGGTTGTGCCTTACGGCGATGGATTTGCAGGCGTTTTCAGAGTTGATGTTATGAGCCGCGATCATACTCTTGTTGTTGGCTACAGCAAGGATGCAATCAATTGGGAACTTGAAGAAAAAGTTATCTTTAGAGGCTATGACCCCAGACTTTGCGAAATCGACGGCAAATATTATCTTTCATGGGTAAACCTTACACCGCACGGCACAACAATCGGCATTGCATACACCACAGATTTCAAAGACTGGACTCAGCTTGAGGATGCTTGCTATCCCGTTGCCCGTAACGGCGTGCTCTTCCCCAGAAAAGTCAATGATGAGTTCCTTCTTTTTATCCGTCCCTGTGACAGAGGACACACTCCCTATGGCGATATATTCCTCAGCCACAGCAAAGATCTTACCTATTGGGGTAAGCACAGATTTGTTATGAAACCCGAAAAGAACTGGGAAATGACAAAGGTCGGCGCAGGCCCCACTCCCATTGAAACCGATGAAGGCTGGCTCATGTTCTACCACGGCGTTCTTACAAGCTGCAACGGCTTCACTTACGCAATGGGCGCCGCAATCCTCGATAAGGATGAACCTTGGAAAGTCCTCCACAGAGCAGATTGCTTCCTTCTTGCTCCTCACGAGCTTTATGAATTCGTCGGCGATGTTCCCAACGTTGTTTTCCCCTGCGCAGCTCTTGCCGATGCAGAAAGCGGCAGAATCGCTATTTACTACGGTGCAGCAGACACTACCGTTGCTCTTGCATTCACCACCGTTGACGAAACCATCGATTTCATTAAAAAGAACGACCTCATCAAATAATCAATTGCAAAGACATGCCCCCGAAAAAGATTTTACTCTTTTTCGGGGGCATATTGATTTTATTTACGCTTTTACACCAAGAGTGACAACATCGATTGCGCCGACGGGACATTCTTCGTGGCATTTGCCGCAGCCCGTGCACTTCTCGTAATCAACCTTTGCGCAGAATTTATCGATTGTGATTGCGCCCGCTTCACAAGCCTTTACGCACTTCATACAGCCGATGCAACCGGCCTTGCATTCCTTGCGGGTAACTGCACCCTTATCGTGATTCTTGCAAAGAACAGCTGCCTTTGTCTCTTCAAGGGGCATCATTTCGATAAGACCCTTCGGACAAGTCTTGACACACATCTTACAAGCCTTGCACATATAGGGATTGATTCTTGCGATGCCGTCGCAGATGCTGATTGCATCATACTGACAAACCGCCATACAGTCGCCGTAGCCAATGCATCCGTAGATACATTCTTTGGGGCCTCCGAAAATCTGAGATGCCATACGGCAGCTCTTAACACCCTGATATTCAAGTTTTATTTCTGCATTTACGTTATGACCCTGGCAAAGCACAACCGCCGCCATAGGTTTTACCTCTCCTGCGGCAAGACCCGTAACCTCTCCGATAGCCTTTGCGGTATCGTTTCCGCCGGGTGCGCAGAGCGCTGTATCTGTTGTTTCGCCCTTTGAAAGCGCAGCAGCATAGCCATCACATCCCGAGTAACCGCAAGCACCGCAGTTTGCACCGGGAAGGCATTCTCTTATCGCCTCTGCCTTTTCGTCAACGGGCACTGCAAAAACTTTTGATGCGATTGAAAGACCGAGACCTGCAATAAGTCCGATTGCGGCAACGATTATAACTGCAATAATAATAGAGTTCATAATTCCGTTACCTCCTTATGCAAAGATTCCGTCAACAAGACCTGTAAAGCCCATAAACGAAAGAGAAACAATTGCAGCAGCGATAAGAACAATAGGAAGTCCCTGAAGGAATTTGGGAATATCCGCGCCCTCAAGTCTGCTACGCACACCTGAGAAAATAACCATCGCAACCATGAATCCGAGACCTGCGCCGATACTGTTGACCATTGATTCGGCGAAGTTGTAGCCCTTTGTCTGGTTGAGAAGAACAACGCCGAGAACAGCACAGTTTGTTGTAATAAGAGGAAGATAAATGCCGAGTGCGTTATAAAGAGGCGGCATAAACTTCTTGAGAATAAGCTCAACAAGCTGAACAAGAGCCGCAATAACAAGAATAAAAACGATTGTCTGAAGATATTCAAGATCGTTCGCAATAAGAAGATACTTGTTGATCGGGTATGTAACTGCAGTTGCAAGTGCCATAACAAAGATAACAGCAGCAGACATACCAACCGCAGTGTTCAGCTTCTTTGAAACGCCGAGGAAGGGGCAGATTCCGAGGAATTTGCAGAGAACCAAGTTTTCGGTAAGAACCGAAGTCACGATAATTCCAACAAATGATTTTACGATTGTTGCCGTCATGCTTGTTCACCCTCCTTCTTTTCTTCGTTGCAAGCCTTGCCTTCTGCAAGGAGTGTGCAGTTTTTAGCCATGGGGCATGCCTGACATCCGCCAAGCTCTGCTCTGGGTTTGCCCTTGCTTTCTGCAAGCTTGTTTGCGCAAGCCATAAGCAGACCGAAGGTAAGGAAACCGCCGGGTGCAAGGATGAATACGGTCATCGGAGTAAGATATTCTGTCCACGGAAGAGTAAATCCGTTAAATCCGTTGAGTACGTTGTCACCGAAAAGCACGAGAAGATTCTGTGCACCTGCGAGGAATGTGCCAGCGCCGAGAATTTCTCTGACGGAAGCCATGCAGCACAGAGCGATTGTGAAGCCTACACCCATTCCGAGGCCGTCAACAGCTGATGCAACAACGGAATTCTTGCCCGCAAAAGCTTCCGCTCTGCCGAGGATGATGCAGTTAACAACAATCAGCGGCAGGAAAACACCGAGCGCGGCATCGAGTGCGGGAACAAATGCCTTGACTATCATCTGAACTATTGTAACGAACGATGCGATAACAACGATATATGCGGGAATACGCACCTTTGAAGGAATAACCTTTCTCAAAAGAGAAATAACGATATTCGAGCAAACGAGAACTATCATTGCGGAAATGCCCATACCCAGTGCATTGACAACGCTTGTTGAGGTTGCAAGGGTGGGACAAGTACCGAGAACAAGTCTGAAAACAGGGTTTTCGGCAATAAGACCTTTGGTAAATTCCTTACCGAGGGATTTTTTCTCAGCCATTGTTTGCACCTCCCGCTGCTTCGATTGCGGCATTGACAGCGTCAACAACCGCTCTTGATGTTATAGTTGCGCCCGTGATGGCGTCAATTGAATTTTCGCCCGCCTTATCCTTCGAAACCGTAATTCCTTTGATATGACCGAGGAATCTGTCGCGGAAATCCTGCTCAGCCGCCTTTGCGCCGAGACCTGCGGTTTCTGCGTGTGAAAGAATGTTAACGCCCGTAACCTTGCCTTCAGAGTCAACACCTGTCATAACGGAGATATCTCCGCCGTAGCCTTTTGTTGTGTTGACAACGACGTGACCGATAACGTTACCCGCATCGTCAAGAGCGGCGACAACGCTTGTGCCGTCGGCAAGAATTTCTGCTTCGCCGAATGACTTTGCATCGGCAAAAACAACCTGTCTTGACTTGATTTCGGTTTCAATTGCAAGTTGCTCGATAATCGGAGCTGTCACCTGATTTGTGAGACCGAGAAGGGCGGTTGCAACAAGACAAATAACAAAGAGTGTGAGTGTGGGAACAAGGAATTCTTTCAATGTTTTCATTTTGACTCACCCTCCTTTGCCTTTTTTTCTTTAACCGTACCGAAAGGCTTGGGAGCCATAATTGTTTCGATATGGGGAACAAGAAGGTTCATAATAAGAATTGCAAAAGATACGCCTTCGGGAAGCGATGCAAAAAGTCTGATAAGGCAGGTCAGAAGACCGCAACCAATACCGAAAACGATTTTTGCATTTGATTTGATAGGGCTTGTTGAGTAGTCGGTAGCCATAAAGAATGCACCGAGAAGAACACCGCCGCTCATAAGATGATATGCGACGAATTCAAGGTCGAATTTGCCCGCGATAAGCATAACAACGGCAACGGTGCCGATGAATGCAACGGGTATTTTATAAGAAATAACTCTTCTTGCAAGAAGGTAAAGACCGCCGGCAATAAGTGCAACCGAACAGGTTTCACCAAGACATCCGCCTCTTACGCCAAGAAACATATCAAGAAGCGAGGGAAGCTCTTCTGCGGTTTCGCCACCGAGAATTGCAAGCGGAGTTGCGGTTGAAACTGCATCTGTTTTCCAGGAAAGAGGAGCAGTCCAGTTGCCCATCGCCTGACCGAACGAAAGAAGAAGCACGATTCTTGCAACGATTGCAGGGTTAGCAAAATTCTGACCAATGCCGCCAAACATCTGCTTTACAACAACGATTGCAAAGAAGCTTCCAATTGCCGCCATCCACAGAGGGATGCTGACAGGAAGATTGAATGCAAGGATAAGACCAGTGACAACAGCGCTCAGGTCGCCGATTGTGTTGTGTCTCTTCATTGCTTTTCGTGCAAGAAATTCTGAAAGAACGGCCGTGATTACCGTTGTTGCCGTAACAGCAAGAACTCTCGGCCCGAAAAGGATAACCGCCGCAACAAGTGCAGGAACAAGAGCAATAATAACGTCAAGCATTATTCCTCTTGTTGTGTCTTTTGTGCGAAGATGTGGCGACGCACTGACTACAAGCTTTTTTCCGTTAACCATTATTTATTGCCCTCCTCTCTGAGAATTGCCTTTGCAAGGCGCATATGCTGAACAAGCGGCTTGCCTGCGGGGCACGCAAATGCGCAGCTGCCGCACTCCATGCAAACCATAACACCGAGTTGCTTGAGAACATCGGGATCCTTTGCCTTTGCGGCTTTAACGATATTTGTGGGCATAAGACTCATCGGGCAGGCAATTGCACATCTGCCGCATCTTATGCAATCTGTTTCTGGTTTTAGAACAGCATCATCCTTCGAGAATGCAAGGATTGCATTATTCTGCTTGAGAACGGGAAGGTCTGTTCCGACTATGGCAAGACCCATCATCGGACCACCCGTGATAATTTTTGCGGGTTCGGTTTTGAAACCGCCGCAGAAATCGATGATTTCACCGATGTTTGTGCCGACGGGCACTCTTACATTCTTGGGTTCGGCAATTGCGGAACCGTCAATTGTCATCGAACGGCTGACAAGAGGCTTACCCGTTTTAAGATAACGCGCAATGAACGCAACCGAAGCAACATTCATAACAACGCATCCGACGTCTGCAGGAAGCTTTCCGGGGGGAACTCTTCTGCCCGTTGCGGACTGAACCATCATCTTTTCAGCACCCTGAGGATACTTTGATTCAAGAACCATAAGCTTGACTTCGTCGTCAACGTCGTCCTTGTGGTCTGCGATATTCTTAAGCACCTTGAATGCTTCGGGCTTGTTATCCTCAACTGCGATAACAACCTTTTTGAATCCAAGCAAATCCTTCAAGAGATAAACACTTGAAAGAATATCCCATGAATTTTCCATGCATTCACGGTAGTCAACGGTTATGTAAGGCTCACACTCTGCGGCATTGATAACGAGCGTGTCGATGTTCTTATCTGCAGGGAAGTTGAGCTTGATATGAGTCGGAAAACCCGCACCGCCCAAGCCAACAAGACCCGATGCTCTGACAGCCTTGATCAAATCCTCTTTTGTTCCAACGTGAGGAGGCTTAATGCCTTCCCAGAGTCTCATTTCACCGTCCGATTCTATTGTAACAGCCTTTGACATTACGCCGTTGGGAAGCTTGATATCACCAACTGCAACAACCTTGCCCGAGACCGATGCATGAATCGGTGCGCTGACAAACTTGTCTGTATCACCTATAAGCTGACCGACTGCAACCTCATCGCCGACTTTTACAACAGGCTCACAAGGTGCACCGATATGCTGCTGCATAGGTATAACAACCTTTGACGGAGTCGGAATTCTCACGACTTCCATCTCGGCGGTATTTTTGTGATGGTCAACCTTAACGCCGCCTCTGACCTTTTTAACAGCCTTGAGCACGCCGTCAATTCCGGCCTTAACCATAAATATCTCCTCCTGAATCTTTATTTGAATTAGAAAATATTCTTTTTAATTTTCTCGAGTGCCGGCATAACCGACCCAAGAATAATGCCCGTAAGCGCTCCGGTGATAACCCCGAAAACCGCAAGTGCGGGCGCATAATATATAACATCCGGTGTACCGGTAATAAACACCGCCGCCGCAAGCTGACCCATATTATGAAGTACAGCACAGATGGCGGATATCCCCACCATACCGAGAAAATTCATTGCGTATCGCATCAGCAAAAACATTGCCAATGCCGAGAGCAACCCGCCCGAAAGGCTCATTATCCCTGCCGTCACACCTCTTGTAACAAAAGCGAAAAGACCTTTGACGAGTGCAATTATTGCCGCAGTCGGAAATCCGAGACTGCCCGCAGCAAACATCGTTATTATGTTTGAAAATCCGGGTTTTGCTCCCGGAGGGAAAAGCGGCAGAGGCGGTATCAGGCTTTCAAGGAAGCTGAGCGACAGCGCCAATGCGCAGAGTATCGCAGGAAGTGCGACTTTATATGCCGGATTCTTTTTCATATCAGTACACAACAGCGTCAATATCCGTCCCCTCAACGGTTATAACCGTTTTCGCAGGCAGACAGACCGCTGTATCTCCGCCTTTTTTAAGGCTCCCCGTATTCACGCAGAGTTTGTCCTCGCATTCTGCAGACTCAAAGCAGATTTCTCCGTTTTCCGCAACAATGACAACTTTCGGCTGAGTGTCGGGGGTTATAATGTTTTTTTCTTTGACAGAGGACAAATCGATTGTTTCAACAATCTCGCCGTCAACTGTAATCACCGCCTGCAGATTATCGCCGCCCGAAATACTCATATAAGCAAAAACAAGCGCCGCTGCAATTATCAATGCAATGACTGCGATATCCCCTTTTCTGAAAAGCTTAATTTCCATAGGTATATGAAGCATCGGTTATCTCAACGATATCCGCATCGCCCTCAACATAGATTTTTTTATCTTCGGTAACAAAAATCGCCGTACAACCGTATTCAGCCGCAAGCGCAGAGCCTTTTTCGATTCCGAGCACAAAACATGCAGTCGAAAGCGCATCGCTCAGCAGTCCGCTGTCAGAAATGATTGTTACGCCGACAAGTCCGTTATCAACGGGATGTCCCGTTTTGGGGTCAAGAATGTGATGATATCTTTTGCCGTTTTTCTCAAAAAACTGCTCATAGCTTCCCGACGACGAAACACAGCCCTCGCCCATATGAATTTTTGCAATGTAGCTGCCTGCGTTGCCTTCGGGGTTTCTGATTCCAACGGTGAACTCCTTGTCGCCGAAAAGAAGCGTGCTTCCGCCAACGCTCACGACGGCATTTTTTATGTCTCGTGTTTCAAGATAAGCTTTCACTGAATCAAGAGCAATCCCTTTGCCCGATGCACCGAAATCGAGAACCGCAGATTTATCCTGCATCGTAAGATTGCCACCCGAAAGCGATAGTTTTTCGTATCCGCTGTGTGAAAGAGCATCCGAAAGAGCTTTTTCATCGGGGATTTCGGGAGTTGACCCGAATTTCCACAAATCGCTCACTCCGCCAAGCGTAAAATCAAATGCTCCGCCGCTTTTTTCACACACATCAAGAAGAAGCGAAATGTATGCCGCAGTCTGAACACCAAGCTCACCGCCGCCGTTTTTGTTAAGCAACGAAATGAGCGAGTTTTCAGCCGTACGTGAAAGCACATTAACATCAAGATTATCAACAATTTTCTGAATCTCCGCCGTGCAAAGGTCGGATTCATACCCCGTCACCTTTGCAGTGACATATGTTTTCATTGAGAAGAAGTCGGATTCGGAGGTCTTATTGAGCACTCCGTCATAAAAAACAAATACCGCCAGCGCCGCAATAATAACAGTGACAGCCGCCGCAACTGCTTTCTTCATCGCCTTCCTCCCCATATTAAATATAATAATATATAATACACTTATTTTTTATACATTTCAATAGCTTTTGTTACGTATTTCAAAAAAATGTATGAAAAATGTTTCATTTTATTGCTTTTTATGGTAAAATTCTATAAACAAAATCTAAAGGAGAAAACTTATGACTTATTCAATATATATGCCAGTAAAATGTTTTTGGGGGAACGGTTGCGTTACAGATAATTCATCCGCACTCGCACTCGGAAAAACCTGCCTTATCGTAACAGGAAAAAGCAGCGCAAAACTCAGCGGAGCACTTGATGATGCTGTTAATGCACTCGTAAAAGAGGGCGTGTCCTACGGAATATTTGACGGAATCGGAGAAAATCCGCTTATCTCCGCCTGCCATAAAGCAGGTGAAGAGGCAAGAGAAATCGGTGCTGATTTTATACTTGGCGTCGGCGGAGGATCCGTGCTTGACGCGTCGAAAGCCATTGCGATTTATGCTTCAAACCAAGACCTTTCACCGATTGATATCTATAAAAGAGAATATAAAAACAAAGCCCTTCCTGTTGCTCTTATCGGCACAACCGCAGGCACGGGCAGCGAGGTAACCGCAGTTGCCGTTCTCACAAACGATGAAACGGGTATCAAAAAGAGCATTTCGGGCCCTGACTGCTATGCGGCGGTATCCTTCTGCGACCCGAAATATACCCGCTCAATGCCTTACAAAACAACTGTTTCCACCGCTCTTGACGCATTCGCACACGCCATCGAAGGCTTCTTTACGCAAAAATGTGACGGCGTACTCCGTCTGTTTGCCGAAAAATGCATCCCTGAGCTTTATTTCTGCCTTGAAACCCTTTCAAAAACCGATAGTGTGCCCGATGAAATTCGTGAAAAGCTTTATTATGCATCAATCTATGCCGGTCTTGTCATCAACACCTGCGGCACGGCATTTCCCCACCCTCTCGGCTATGTTCTGACGGAAAACTACGGTGTGCCTCACGGTATGGCTTGTGCCGCATTCTTCTCACCCTTCATTGACCGTTGTTCAGAATTCGCGCCCGAAAAATTCGCGGATTTCTGCAAAATGACAGATGATATCAAAAAAGTCAAAGATGTAATTTCATCATTAACCGACCTTAACGGAACGGTAATCGGCGGAGAAAACGCAAAAAAATACGCCCTGCGCTGGCAAAACGTTATTCCGAGAAACTTCACAGCTTCACCCGGCGGATTAACCATGGAAGAAGCAGAGAAAATTCTTTCAAAAATATAATATATGTCAAAAGCGGCTTGCAAAGGCAAAACCTATGCAAACCGCTTTTTATTTGTTTTTCTTTAATTTTGCTCAGGGAGACATTCCCTTAGATTCAGCAACCGCAGCCACAGCCACAGTCATTGCTTCTGCTCATCTGGCAACCGCAGCCACAGCTGTTGTTGTTACCGCAATCGCCGTTACAGAAGAGGAGAATAAGGATGATGAAAAGACACCAGTTGTTATTGCATCCGCAACCCATGAATCTGACCTCCGTTTCCGGTTAAGCAGCTTTTTCAACCGCTTACATTCACATCTTATGTGAGAAACAGAAATGTGTTACAGATATTATTTTTTGCTGAGCCTGAGTGCAACATCAAGTCTGTCTGTCATTCTGTCAAACAGCTCTGCAATAACAATCGTTATCGCAAAACACGCCGCCGAAAACAGGAAAGGTTTATCGTTCATTCCGAAATAACCGAGAATAATCATCGGTATTCTCTGAAGAATATACACACTGAAAACGTGGTTGCCGAACCATCTCAGAACAGAGTTGTTAACACTCATTCTCATTGAAACGAAAACAATCACCATTGCAAACGCAAGTGCCTCGAAGATGAACACTATTCTTGAACCGTTCATTCCGAAACGAAGCTGACGTAATGCTGCAAACACGGCAACTGCCACCGCCGTGCAGGCAAGCCATTTACCGAAGCTCGGAAGCAAAGCCTTATCAATTCTGTCTTTTGCAATCGCATACCACATTCCGAGCGGGTAACACATAATCGTGTCATACCACCAGTATTCGTGCGCTCTGAAACACAGAAACAGAATAACAATAACCGCCGATATCAGCGTTGTAAGCGCTGTTCCGAGCACAACTCTTTTTTTTACCAAAACAAAGACAGCAAACGTTATGATATAAAGAAGCAAAATAACTGTGATGAACCATACGCTGTTGCCCACTCCGTCAATTCCGATAAGAGAACGCAGCAGTTTCGCTACCGGGTATTTTCTGCCCGTAAGCCAACCTAAAACGAAGAAGATTATAACCGCTATATCAAAATGGAGAAGCACTTTCGGAACTCGTTTTGTTATGATCGAAACTGCATATCCGTCCTTTTTCCGAAGTCCGAGAAGCACTCCGTACCCCGAATAAAACAGAAAAACAACAACCATCAACTGACCGAGGAAAAACATAAATTTCTGGAACGGCAGGTTTAAAGCCGAGCTGTCAAGCGTGATATACTGCCTGAGGTGAGAGAGCACCACGATAACAACAAAAACACCCTTGACCGCTCCCGTTTTTTGAGGAGACATATAATCCTCAAAGCCGTTCTTGCCTCTGAAGCTTATACCGAAAACGCACAGCAATAAAAGTACTATTAAGAAAATTACCATAATTCAAGTTTCTTTCCTTAATTATTTATCCTTTTCGATTGTCTGAAGGAACTGATTTGCCATTGAAATTGCTTCGCCTGCACCGAGCTTTGATGCGAGCTTGCTGATGGGCTTGAGAGGAATCTTGCCAATAGGCTTGAGAAGAGGCATATCTTTGTCAATATTCACCTTCGCGTGATTCTTTACAAGACGCTGAACCTCGCTGTTGAAAAGAATATCACCGAGACTGTCGTTAAGAGAAAGATTGTCGGGATTGATTTCATCGCTTGCGCTGAACCAGTTGCGAACAAAACTTTCGCATCCTTCGGGAAGAACGTAATCGGGATTGGGAACATCCGTGCCGTTAACGGTAATCTTGTGTGCGCACTTACCCGACTTTGCAGTAATAATATTCTCGCCCTCTTTGATAACGGCATCAAACACGAAAATCTTATCGCCTTCAAGTTCTGTGCTTTCGCCGTTGACGGTAAGAGTCACCTTGTCGCAGTTGGAGTATACCTTGATTTTCTGCTCACCTGTGGGTCTGTCAACAAATCTTTCGCCCGCAATGTGAACAAACTTTTCGTCTGACCAATGTGCTTTATATACATAGAAAGCATCTTTCTTGATTTTTCTGTCAAAAGTAACAAGGCCCTTATTGTTTCTGCCCCTTACGCCGCCTTCGTTACGGATTGCCGAGCCAAAATCGAACATATTCCATACATATGAGCCCCAGAGCCAGTCACGGTCGTTGATTGCCTTGATATAGTGTTCGTGATAATACGCCTGATATTCCTCAGTGTAATCGCCCTGAACGGGATTTGCGGAATGAAGATTGGGCATACCTTCCGCACCGTATTCGGAAAGGCTGAGTTTGAGGTGAGGCTTTGCTTCGTGGAATTTATCGAGCCACTTATCTATGCCGTCAACCGTCTGCATATACCATCCGTAATAGTGGTTATAGCCGAGAATATCGGGGATTTCGTTGAGCTTTGAGTTGATTGAAGTCATAGTTACCTGAGCGGTAACGGTAGGTCTTGTTGAGTCAAGAGCGTGAGCAATATCGTTGAGTTCTTTAATACCCGATGCAAGACCCGATGCGGCGCCGTTGATGCCGATTTCGTTTGCAACGCTCCAGCAATAGATTGAGGGATGGTTATAATTCTGTCTTATAAGCTCTTCAAGCATAAACTTTGCCTGAGCCTGCTTTTTCTTGCTGAAATTCGAAATAACGGGAATCTCTGCCCAGACAAGGAAACCTGCTTCGTCGCAAAGGTCATAGAACTTCTCATCGTGCTGATAGTGGGCAAGTCTTACGGAGTTTGCGCCAACCTCCTTGATAAGCTCGATATCCTCTGCGTGCTCTTTAAGAGTAAGAGCATTACCCATCTGCCATCTGTCCTGATGTCTTGAAACGCCCTTCATCTTGACATTTTTTCCGTTAAGGAAAAAGCCTTTTTCGCTGTCAAAATAAAATTCGCGCACACCGAATCTGTCGCTGATCTCGTCGATAATTTCGCCGTCTTTCTTAAGGCGGGCTGTCATTGTATAAAGATAGGGATTTACTGTTGCATCCCAAAGAACAGGTTCTTCAATAAAGAGTTTAACGGCATCCTTATCAGCTTCAACTTCTCTTGTTGCAACTTCATTTCCGTCTGCATCGGTAATAACAAATTCTTTTGTAAGTCCCATACAGCTGCCTTCAACAAGGCTCTTGACGAACACTCTTCCGTCTGCCTTCGGGGTGATATACATACCGCAAAGGCTCATATCAAGAAGCGCAAAATGCGACTGTGCAACCTCGCTGATGATGTTAACATCTCTGTAAATACCGCCGTAGAAGGTGAAGTCTGCCATCTCAGGATAGAGGAATTCGTTTGCAGTGTTATCAACGATAACTCTGAGCGAATTTTCACCGTCAGCCTTTATGAAATCTGTGATTTCAAATCGGAACATCGAATAGCCGTTTTCGTGACTACCGATATAAACTCCATTAACAAAAACCTCACACACGGTGTTTACACCGCAGAATTCAAGATAAACTCTGCCGTCAAAATAAGGAATTGTTCTTTCGTAAACGCATCTGCCTCTGTAATATTCATCGGCGCCGCCCTGACCGTCAACAGCATTCCAAGTATGGGGAAGGTCAACCTTCTCCGCAACACCGTCCTTGATGAAATCCCAGCTATTGTTAATGTTGGTTATTTTTCTCATTTTTAAGTCACCTTTGCTTTCTCATTAATTTATATATCAACTATATTCCATTATATATTATATCAATTATGGCATAAAAAATCAAGAGCTGCCCTTTTGAAGAGGACAGCCCTTTCTCAATTCAACTTATGCAGAAAATTATACTTTCTTTGCAGAGGAATCGCTTGCAGACGATTTGTTTGAAGACATCTTTTTGATTACAAGAAGAGAAGCAACTGTAAGTACAGCGCCGATGGGAAGCGCAACGATTGAAAGCCCCGAGTTTGCAAGAAGACCTGCAATGATATATGTTACGAACGAGATTCCCGCAACTGTGAGTGCATAGGGAAGCTGGGTTGAAACGTGGTTGAGATGGTCACTCTGTGCACCTGCGGAAGCCATAATGGTTGTATCTGAAATGGGTGAACAGTGGTCGCCGCAAACAGCACCTGCCATACAAGCCGAAATAGCAACAATCATAAGAGGATTGGTTGCCTCGAATACGCTGAGAACGATGGGAATAAGGATACCGAACGTACCCCATGATGTACCAGTTGCGAATGAAAGACCAACAGCAATAAGGAAGATGATAGCGGGAAGGAGCATCTGAAGTGCACCTGCGCTGCCTTCAACAAGCTGTGAAATGTAAATCTTTGCGCCGAGGCTGTCTGTCATAGCTTTAAGAGTCCAGGCACAAGTGAGGATAAGGATAGCGGGAACCATTGCCTTGAAGCCTTCGGGAAGGGATGACATTGCATCCTTGAAGCTGATAACTCTTCTGATGAGAAGATATGCAACGGTAAATACAATCGCAATTGCCGAACCGATAACAAGGCCAACGGAAGCATCCGAATTTGAGAATGCATCGATGAAGCTTTCGCCGCTGAAGAATCCGCCTGAATAAATCATACCGAATACACAGCAGATAATAAGAACAGCAACAGGAAGAACAAGGTCAATAACCTTACCCTTGGGATTTGCGTCTGCATCATCATTTACAACACGCTCACCTGCAGTGAAAAGGTCGCCCTTCTCAAGAGCGTTTCTCTCGTGAAGCTTCATAGGACCAAAATCGAATTTACTTACAGCAATAACAACCATCATAAGAATGGTGAAAAGTGCGTAGAAATTATAAGGAATAGCCTGAACAAAGAGGCTGATACCGCTTTCTGCGCCTGCACCTCTTGCAAAACCCGCAACAGCCGCTGCCCACGATGAAATGGGAGCAATAATGCAGATGGGCGCTGCGGTAGCGTCAATAAGGTAAGCAAGCTTTGCTCTGGAAACCTTCTTTTCGTCGCATACAGGTCTCATAACTGAGCCAACCGTGAGGCAGTTGAAGTAGTCATCAATGAAGATAAGGCAACCGAGAAGAATTGTTGCAAGCTGTGCGCCGACTCTTGACTTGATGTGCTTTGATGCCCATCTGCCGAAAGCCGCCGAACCGCCTGCCTTGTTCATCATCGAAACAAGTGCGCCGAGGAGAACAAGGAAAATGATGATACCCATATTGTAGCTGTCTGAAAGGCTTGCAACAAAACCGTCAAAAAGAACGTGGTTGATTGCGGTTTCGAAGTTACCGCCGGCAAAAATAAATCCGCCGACAACAATGCCGATAACGAGCGATGAGTAAACTTCCTTTGTGATAAGCGCAAGAACAATTGCGATTACGGGAGGAAGAAGAGCAAGAATCGATGCGTAAGAACCGATGCTCTCGCGAACCTTTGCGATAGCAGCTTCAATATGCTCTTTGAAGCCGGGGTCATTGGTAAGGTTATCCGCGTAAGCATCAACATAAGCATGTGCGGAGTCGCCGTCGGAAAGGTCATAGTCAACAGCCTCACCGTCAACATCAACCGAGAATGCTGTGCCTGCACCGGTGGTTAAGGTGTCGTTTGCCGCCATAAGGATTGCAACGTCGCCTTCTGTTGCAGCAGTCGCAGAATCATCTGCAATTGCAAAGCCAAAGGTACAGAACATCGAGACGAGAAGAGCAATAACAATGCCTATCGCCGCAAACTTTCTCTTGTTAGTCATAAATTAACCTCCATAAAATGTTAATAAACTGTTACTTTGATATTAACTTATATGTAATTTTTTGTCAAGATAAAAATATATTTTATCGAATAAAGTAAAAAACGGAATGCACAAGCTGCATTCCGTTCTGAATTTGATTAGTTTTTGAGGCTCTGCATCGGGGCAGGTATTCTTCCACCGCGATTGATGAACTTTGCAGGCGAATAAGTTGAAAGAGGCATAACCGGGCCGCTTCCGAGAAGACCGCCGAAGCTCAGCTCCTCGCCGACCTTTTTGCCTATTGCGGGGATAACTCTGACCGCAGTTGTCTTTGAGTTGACCATACCGATTGCGGCTTCGTCTGCAATGATTGCCGAGATAACTTCCGCGGGAGTGTCGCCCGGAATATTAATCATATCAAGACCTACCGAGCAAACAGCTGTCATTGCTTCGAGTTTGTTAAGGCTGAGTGCACCGCATCTTGCGGCATGAATCATACCTGCATCCTCGGTAACAGGAATGAATGCACCTGAAAGGCCGCCGACGTGTGACGATGCCATAACACCGCCTTTTTTGACTGCATCATTGAGAAGTGCAAGAGCAGCGGTTGTGCCGTGGCATCCGCAGCACTCAAGACCCATTTCTTCAAGAATATATGCAACAGAGTCGCCGATAGCGGGAGTCGGAGCAAGCGAAAGGTCAACAATGCCGAAAGGTACTCCGAGTCTGCGTGAAGCTTCGCTTGCAACAAGCTGCCCCATACGGGTGATTTTAAATGCGGTTTTCTTTATGAGGTCTGCAACAGCGGTGAGGTCGCAGTCACCTGCTTTTGCGAGTGCCGCTCTTACAACACCGGGACCTGAAACACCCACGTTGATAACGCAGTCAGGCTCGCCTGCACCGTGGAATGCACCCGCCATGAAAGGGTTATCCTCGGGAGCATTGCAGAAAACAACAAGCTTTGCGGGACCGATGCAATCTCTGTCTGCGGTAAGCTCCGCACTCTTTCTGACAACCCTGCCCATAAGACCGACGGCATCCATATTGATGCCCGATTTTGTT
>JAZNHM010000215.1:0-2940 GCA_045576955.1 Acutalibacteraceae bacterium
CCGCTTGGCCTCCGACTTCATATTCTTTCTCCCGTAAAAGCGTTAGTTGTGAATTTCGGTGAAAGAAACTTTTTTGACGAGTGGTCGGTAACGGATAAATTCACAGCAGATTATTGTGCGGAAATAGAAAAGAATCCCGACGAAGATTTCATCATACTTAACCTTGCCGATGTTCAACTTAAAGATGAATTGGTTTATGATGAAAAAGGTGAGAAAACTGCAGAGATGATCGACAGCCTCGTCAAAGAAACCGAGCCTGACCTTATCACTCTGACTGGCGATAACGCTTGGGGAACGATTGCATATATCAAACTTATTGATCAAATTGACTCTTACGGTATTCCTTGGGCACCTGTTATGGGTAACCACGATGGTCAGTGCTGTATAAATGAATTCTGGGCAGCTTATCTTCTCTTTAAAGCAGAAAACTGTCTTTTTGAGTTTGGACCCGAAAATATGGGCTACGGCAACTATATCATAAACATTACCGAAAACGGAAAAATTATCCACACACTTTTTATGCTTGATACTCATAATAACGCGGAATTTACTCTTGAAGACGGCTCAACGATAAGCGGTTATGACCATCTTTGGGATAACCAGATTGAGTGGTACAAGTGGGCTGTTAACGGTATTTCCGAAATTACGAGCAAAACTGTTGAGAGTTCGGTTTTTATGCACATTCCCGTTTGTGAATACAAAGACGCATGGTTAAAAGCTTATGGCAGCAATGAGCTCGGAACTCTTGCTACCGAGCTTGCACCCGAAGCGATTGGTGTACGCGGTGAAGATGTATGCTGTTCACCTGTGAACAACGGTTTCTTTGCTGTTTGCAAAGAACTCGGAAGCACGAAAAATATGTTTGCGGGTCACGATCACTCAAATGATTTCCAGATTTATCATGAGGGAATCAGGCTCAACTATACACTTAAAACCGGATACGGCGCTTATTATACCGACGGTCTTATGGGCGGAACGGTAATATCAATTGACTCCGACGGTGCGGCATATGCAGAGCATCGTTATATGCCAAACTGATAATCGTTAAAAAATTTCCGTCGCTGTAAACTCAGAAAAAAAGCAACAGCCGAAAACTGTTGCTTTTTTCCTTGTTTGAGTGGTATAATCAACTCGACAAATAATAATTTGTAGATATAAGCAAATGTTTGCGTAAAGAACAGGAGGAAAGAAAATGCAAGCTATTGTTAAATCTTTGTTTACAATTTTCACAACCATTACAATTTTTTGTTCAAATCTGTTGTTTCCTGCAACGGTTTATCCCGAAAGTGAGAATTTTGATTTTTCGTATCTTGAATATCCCGATGAGGCAATTATCACTCTTGAGGAAGCCGGTCTTACCGAGCAGGAGCTTGTCGGGCGTGCTTCGGCCGAACTTCCCGAATATGTTCAGTCGGGCGGATATGACGATATAAACGGCATCACAATATCACCTTATTACACCGCAAAAGTAAGCGAAAAAGAAATCCCTGTTTATGCTTCGGTGGTTTTCATACGTGTTGACGATACAGGTACGCTCCATTCCTTCTCTGAAATTTATGTTGATTCAAACGAAGGGTTTTCGTTTAATATTGAGATAACGGGTGCTGATGTTGTGCTTAAAAATGCCATTGTGTTACCTGAATCACACGGTGTAAAGGCTCAGTGTAAAGACAACACCGTAATAGCATCAATCAATAAAACCGGAATCTATACATTCCTTTTTAACGATGCAAATCAATATTACGGCTACACTCTTATGGTACGCGAAAAGGTTGATGAAGATAAAGAAATTGCAGAATATATCGCAGAATACGGTAAAGACAATGTTATAGTCCTTGACAAAGGTGTATACAATTACGATTATGTGAACTTTGTATCGCAGAACAATCTTGTGATCTATCTTCGTGAAGGTGCTTATGTGATTGCAAACCACCTTTACGATATTGACTGTGCCGAAGATGAAAACAAATATTGGGAACCTACTGCACCGGGAGATAACGCTATAGGACTTACAAGGTATCCGTTTCTTAATTTTTACAACTGCAACAACATAACCTTTGCAGGCAGAGGTGTAATAGATATGACCCGGCTTGACAGAAGAGAGAGAAGAGGCGTTGTTTTCACCAACTGCAACAACGTAAATGTCAGCGATATAAAAATTATAAACTCTCCCGAATGGTCGTTTATTTCTTATTGCTGCACTGATGTCAGCATTGACAATGTTGATATCATAGGCAATCGTGGTAACTGTGACGGCTTTGCAATCTGCAACAGCCACAATGTTACCGTTGATAATTGTTTTGCAAGAGTGGCAGATGATACGTTTGAAGTAAAAGCGCTCGGTGGTACAATGGACAGCAAAAATATCACATTTACAAATTGCATTGCCTGGGGCGGGTATGCAAGATGCTTTGGTATCACAGGCGAAGTCAACAAGAAAATTTCCGATGTAGCATTCCGTAACTGTGCCGTAATATACCGTGACGGTATATGGGATAATGACAGAATCGGCTCTCTTGTTGTTGTAGCAGAGCAGACTGAAGGCAGTATTGACGGCGTTCTTTTTGAAAATATTGAGATATTCCGTGACGAAGGAAGACCGATACTTGTGAAGATTTATGATGAACAAGCGGAGAATTTTGAGATAAAAAACATTATATTCAAGAACATTTCATACACTTCATATATGAAACCCAAAATTGCAGGTACTGACAGCAACACGAATACAGTCCAGGTTGAACTTGAAGGTATAACCGCTCACGGAAAGAAACTGCGATTCCCGAAAGCAAGGTTCAGCATCGGCAAGTATTGTGAAGTAACTTCTGAATAGAATTTATGAGCCCGATTTATAATTATATAAAAAAATAATCAGACAAAATTATTTGGAATTCAAATAGACAAATTCCAATTTGTCAAACTTGATAATAAAACGATTAGTGC
>JAZNHM010000216.1:0-2375 GCA_045576955.1 Acutalibacteraceae bacterium
GGTTCCATCTTCTGGTCTGGTGTCCGAAATGAACACCTGCTTCAAGCAACTGCTTCATTGATACTACTGACATTTGTTTTTCCTCCTAAGTTAAATTTTGTATCTAATGTCAGATACGAACCGCCGCAAAGCCTGATATTAACACGGTTTTTGACGCCGCACTTATAATAAAAATAGCTCTGCGTGTGATTTGCGTTGGAATTATATCACAACTCTGATTAAAAATCAAGAATAAATTATAATTTTTTTGTAATATAAATTATTTTTTATATATTATACAAAAAAGCCGTACCGGATAAGCTCCGATACGGCAAAATTTATTATTCTCTGTGCCACTTAACACCCTGTGCAGTGTCCTCAAGAACAATGCCCATTGCTTTAAGCTCGTCACGGATTCTGTCTGCCTCTGCCCAGTTCTTGTCTTTTCTTGCCTGAGTTCTTGCTTCAATCATAGCATCGATATCAGCGTCAAGAACTTCTGTCTTGCGGTTGTAAACAAGACCGAGAACATTGGTAAGCTCATCAAAAATCTTTGCTGCATATTCTGCGGTAGCCTTTGATTCGCCCTTGCCGATAACAAGGCTGTTGATATCTCTAACAAGTTCAAAAACAGCGGCAATACCGTCAGCTGTGTTGAGGTCATCATCCATTGCTTCGATAAACTGAGCAACTCTCTTATCAAGCTGATCTTTGATCTGTGAGTTAAGCTCGCCCTCTGCAGCATTCTTGATTTCAAAATCAAGGCTGTCACGGCAAGTGTAAAGACGGGTAAGAGATGCCTTGCACTGCTCAATAACATCGATGCTGTAGTTGATGGGGCTTCTGTATGACGATGAAATCATAAGGTAACGGATGGGTTCATAGCCGTAAACATTCGCAACATCACGGACTGTCTTGAAGTTGCCGAGTGACTTTGACATCTTGACATTATCAACATTGATATAGCCATTATGCATCCAGTAATTTGCGAAAGGTTTGCCTGTGAAGCATTCACTCTGTGCAATTTCGTTTTCGTGATGAGGGAAGATAAGATCCTGACCGCCGCAATGGATATCAATGCTTTCGCCGAGATATCTGCATACCATAGCCGAGCATTCGATGTGCCAACCGGGTCTGCCTTTGCCCCAGGGTGATTCCCAGTATGGCTCACCGGGTTTTGCAGACTTCCAGAGCGCAAAATCCATAGGCTCGCGCTTGATATCGCCAACCATAATTCTTGCGCCTGCTTCAAGGTCTTCAAGAGGCTGATGCGAAAGCTTGCCATAGGTATCAAAAGTCTTGGGACTGAAATATACGTCACCGTCAACCTCGTATGCGTGACCGTTTTCAATAAGTCCGCTTACGATTTCAATGATCTTGTCGATGTTTTCGGTTGCCTTGGGATGAACGGATGCTTCTCTGAAGTTAAGGCCCTTTGCATCGGTCCAGAATTCTTCTATATACTTCTCGGATACTTCTGTGAATGTTGAGCCTTTTTCTTTTGCACGTTTAATGATTTTATCATCGATATCGGTGAAGTTCTGAACGAAAGTTACATTATAGCCTCTGTATTCAAGATATCTTCTGAGAACGTCAAAAACACAGATGGGTCTTGCGTTGCCGATGTGGATATAATTATAAACTGTGGGACCGCAGGCATAAATCTTTACTTCGCCTTCTTTGATGGGAACAAATTCCTGCTTTTCTCTTGTGAGAGTGTTAAAAATCTTCATCATTTACCTCCGTTATTTATCTGATTCTTTAATTCAATTATTTCCGATTCAAGACGTGCAATTTCCTGCGCAATGGGGTCGGGAATATGGATCTGGTCAAGGTCATCGACACGCATTCCGTCTTTTTTGACAACTCTTGCAGGCACGCCGACTGCAGTTGAATTGGGCGGAATATCATTGAGAACAACCGCACCTGCGGCAATTCTCGAATTATCGCCTATCACAAGAGGACCGAGAACCTTGGCACCGGCACCGATCATAACGTTATTGCCGATTGTAGGATGGCGTTTGCCCGTATCCTTACCCGTACCGCCGAGGGTAACACCCTGATAAATCGTTACGTCATCGCCGATTACAGCTGTTTCACCGATAACAACGCCCGTTCCATGGTCGATGAAAAAACGTTTTCCGACCTCAACGGCAGGGTGAATTTCAACGCCGGTTTTCTTTGATGCACGCTGTGAAATCCAGCGGGCGGCAAAAAACATTTTTTTCTTATAAAATTTATTAGCCAGTCTGTGAAGCCTTATTGCTTTAAGACCGGGGTAAAGAAGAAGAATCTCCATTGCAGACCTTGCAGCAGGGTCTCTGCTTTTTACGCAAGCGATATCTTCTTTGAGTTGTTTGAACAAAATCAATCACACCTTATAAAATAAAAACTCC
>JAZNHM010000217.1:0-6992 GCA_045576955.1 Acutalibacteraceae bacterium
ACTTTACACAATGCACGAAAACGGTCTTACCCCCGACAAGGCATACAGAAAGTGCGCCGATACCGTCGGTTCCGTTCTCGGTAGATACCATCCCCACGGTGACGCATCTGTTTACGATGCTATGGTACGTCTTGCACAGACTTTCTCAATGAGATATATTCTCGTTGACGGTCACGGTAACTTCGGTTCGGTTGACGGCGACCCCCCTGCAGCATACCGTTATACAGAGTCGAGAATGAGCAAGCTTTCGCTCAGAATGCTCACCGATATCGACAAGGATACCGTTGATTTCACCACCAACTACGACGACCGTCTTAAAGAACCCACCGTTCTTCCGTCAAGATTCCCCAATCTTCTCGTTAACGGTTCAGTCGGTATCGCCGTCGGTATGGCAACAAACATTCCTCCTCACAACCTCGGCGAGGTTATCGACGGAATGTGCGCTATGATTGATAATCCCGATATTACCCTTGAAGAGCTTATGGAGCATATCCAGGGCCCCGACTTCCCCACAAAGGGCGTCATCATGGGCAGAGCGGGCATCAGAGCGGCTTACGGCACGGGCAGAGGCAAGATTACTCTGCGTGCAAAGGCGGAAATCATTGAAAAGAAAAACGGCAGATTTGAAATTCAGGTAACTGAAATTCCTTATATGGTCAACAAGGCAAGGCTTATCGAAAGCATTGCAGACCTTGTAAAAGACAAGAGAATTGAAGGCATTTCCGACGTTAACGACTATTCGTCAAAGAAGGGTATGCTTATCTCGATTGACCTCAAGAGGGACGCCAATCCCCAGGTTGTTCTCAATCAGCTTTTCTCATATACCCAGCTTCAGACGACCTTCGGCGTAATTATGATTGCGCTTGTTAACGGTGAGCCCAAGCAGCTTACCCTCAAGGAGGTTCTTGACCACTATATCAAGTTCCAGCAGGAAGTTATCACCCGCAGAACAAGGTTTGACCTCAAAAAGGCTCAGGACAGAGCTCATATTCTTGAAGGTCTTGCAAAAGCTATTGATATTGTTGACGATATCATCGCAACAATCAGAGCCTGTAAGGGTGGTCAGGCGGAAGCAAAGGCCGCCATTATGGAAAAATTCGATTTTGATGAGCCTCAGGCAGCGGCTATCGTTGCATTCCGTCTCGGTCAGTTAGCAGGTCTTGAAATCCTCAAGATTCAGAACGAACTCGACGAGCTTAAAGAGAAGATTGCCGACTATCTCGACATTCTTTCAAACGAATCAAGAGTTCTTGATATCGTCAAGACAGAGGCTATGGCAATCCGTGACAAGTTCTCTGATGACAGAAGAACCGAAATTGTCAATGTTTCGGGTGAGGTTGACATCGAAGACCTTATTCCCGAAGAAACCTGTGTTTATACTCTCACCAATATGGGCTACATCAAGCGTATCCCGATGGATGAATATAAGCAGCAGAACAGAGGCGGCAGAGGCGTCAAGGGTCTGACCAGAAGAGATGAGGACGTTGTTAAAACAATGTTCACCTGCTCGACCCACGACTACATTATGTTCTTCACAACGAAGGGCAAGACCTACCGTCTTAAGGGCTATGAAATCCCCGAAGGCTCACGCCAGAGCAAGGGTATGAACATAGTCAACCTTCTCCCCGTTGAAGAGGGCGAAAGAGTTTCCGCAATGATAAGAGTTCCCGAATTCGGTGAGGATAACTATTATCTCTGCATGCTCACAAGAAACGGTATTATCAAGCGTACCGAGCTTGATGCATATAAGAATGTCCGTAAGAACGGCGTTATCGCAATCAACCTTGACGATGATGATGAGCTTGTATGGGTTAAGCTTACCGAAGGTGGCGAAAATCTTATTATTGCCACCAAGAAGGGTATGGCAATTGCGTTCCGCGAGGACGATGCAAGAGTTATCGGACGTACCGCAAGAGGCGTGCGCGCACTCAAGCTTAAAGAGGGCGACTGCGTTGTCGGTATGGATATTCTTACCGAGGGCAAGAAGGTTCTTACCGTTAGCGAAACCGGCTACGGCAGACTCAGCGAAATTACCGATTACCGACTTCAGAACAGAGGCGGTTCCGGTCTTACCAACTATCACGTTAAGAAGTACGGCGATGTAGCGGCAATTGAGGTTGTCAACCCCGAGGATGACCTTATGCTCATCTCGTCAGACGGCATCATTATTCGAATTTCTATGGAAGCAATCCGTCTTTGTGCAAGACCTTCAAAGGGTGTCCGCGTGATGAAAGTAACCGAGGGCGAAAGACTGATATCCGCTGTTTCCGTTCAGCCTGAAGAAGGCGAAACACGTGACGAAATTCCCGCAGATGAAGGCGGTGCAGACGAAGGTGCGGAAGTTGAAGCAACAGAAGTTGCTGAAGCATCCGAACAGTCGGAGGAATAATTTTTGACTGCGATAAATGAGTTGGAACACAATTTTCAGGATTGATTTATGAATCAGTCACAACAAAAATGTGTTTTTATGCAAAAAATCCGACAAAAAGTCAAAAAAATTTCTTATAAGTACTTGTCAGATTAATTTTGATTTGTTATTATACATCTATAATCGTTAAAATGTGGTAGTTTCTCTAAAAGAACAGAAGGAGGCGTAACGATGAATATTGCTTTAATTGCTCACGATGCCAAAAAAGAGCTGATGATTCAGTTCTGCATTGCTTACTGCGGCGTTCTCAGCAGACACAATATTTATGCAACAGGCACAACAGGAAAAATGGTTGCCGAGGCAACCGGACTTGACATTACAAGATTCCTCAGCGGTACTCAGGGCGGCGGCGAGCAGATTGCATCAAGAATCGCCTGCAATGAAATCGACGTTCTGCTTCTTTTCAGAGATCCTTTGACAGCGAAACCCCATGAGCCAAACGAAGCTACTCTTCTCAGGCTCTGCGACGTACACAATGTCCCTGTTGCAACAAATATTGCAACGGCTGAGGCACTTATACATTCACTTGCCAGAGGCGACCTTGATTGGCGCGAAATCGTCAATCCTTCGAAGATGTAAATGCTTCTTCAGACGCACCTGCCTGGCAGAAAAATCAAGTTTTACCGGGGTCGTCTTTGATGGACGACCCTGTAATTTTATAGTAAGGATGATAAAAATGGCACTCGTAACCAAAGCCATCAAAGGCACTCAGGATATACTGCCTGAGGTAGTATATAAAAATCAGTTCATCGAGCAGACAGTGCTTGATATTGCAAGAAAATTCGGCTTTCGCGAAATCAGAACACCTGTTTTCGAGCACACCGAACTTTTCCAGAGAGGTGTCGGTGAAACAACCGACGTTGTTCAGAAGGAAATGTATACCTTCGATGATAAGGGAGGGCGTTCAATTACCCTTCGCCCCGAAGGTACAGCGGGCGC
The DNA here is from genome assembly GCA_045576955.1 of Acutalibacteraceae bacterium. Classification (GTDB taxonomy): domain Bacteria; phylum Bacillota; class Clostridia; order Oscillospirales; family Acutalibacteraceae; genus CAG-177. The sequence goes on from JAZNHM010000217.1 coordinate 3,368, forward strand.
GGTAAGAGCATTCCTTGAGCACGGACTTTTTAACGAAGCTCTTCCTCAGAAGCTTTGCTACGTTATCAACTGCTACCGCTACGAAAAGCCTCAGGCGGGCAGATGGAGAGAATTCCAGCAGTTCGGTGTTGAAATGCTCGGCGCAGGCGCACCTGCCGCAGATGCCGAAGTAATTTCGCTTGCCAACGAAATTTTTGCATTCCTCGGTGTTGAGGGTCTTGAGCTTCAGCTCAACTCAATCGGCTGCCCCGAATGCCGCAAGAATTATCACAATGCACTCAAAGAGTACTTCGAAACAAAGAAGGACGAGCTTTGCCCCACCTGCCTCGGCAGACTCGAGAAGAATCCCATGAGAATTCTCGACTGCAAGAGCCCCGTTTGCTCGGGCATCGGCAAGGATGCACCCGCAATCCTCGACTATATCTGCGATGATTGCTCGGCTCACTTCGAGAGCGTCAAGAAATATCTTGACAAAATGAATATCGAATATGTTGTCAATCCCCGCATTGTAAGAGGACTTGACTATTATACACGCACCGTTTTCGAGTTCGTTTCAACCCAGATCGGCGCTCAGGGCACAGTCTGCGGCGGCGGACGCTACGACGGACTCGTTGAAGAGCTCGGCGGTCAGCACGTACCGTCACTCGGCTTCGGTATGGGCACAGGCAGACTCCTTATGCTCCTTGAAGCGCAGGGAATCGAGCTTCCCAAACCCTCGGGATGCGACCTCTACATTGCTCCGATGGGCGAAAACGCATCGTTTGAAGCGGCGGCAATCGTAGCCGACCTTCGTGCAGGCGGAATCAGTGCACAGACAGACGTTGTCGGCCGATCGCTCAAGGCTCAGATGAAATATGCCGACAAAATCGGTGCAAAATACACAATGGTGCTCGGCGATGACGAAGTTGCGCAGGGCAAGGCAAAAATCAAGAATATGGACAGCGGCGAAACAACCGAAATGGAGCTTGCCGAAATTGCCGATGATTTTATGGGATTCCTTGTAAGGCAGGAGACTGCAGCTCTCGGCGAATCGCTCGACCTTAGCGGAGTGGACCTTTCCGCAATTCTCGGACAGATATAACAATAAAGGATGATATAATATGGATTTTATGACAGGACTTAAAAGAACCCACTATTGCGGCGACCTTCGCCTTGCAGATGCAGGCAAAACCGTAACTGTAGCAGGTTGGGTTCAGCGTCAGAGAGATCTCGGCGCACTTATTTTCATTGACCTTCGCGACAGAGAAGGCATCGTTCAGCTCGCTTTCGACGAATCAACCGCAAAGGATGTTTTTGAAAAGGCTGCATCCGCAAGAAGCGAATATGTTCTTATGGCTCAGGGTACAGTCAGAGAGCGTTCGGCAAAGAACACAGAAATCCCCACGGGTGAAATCGAAATTGAAGTAACAGACCTTCGTATTCTCGCAAAGAGCGAAACACCTCCCTTCGAGATTATTGAGGATTGCCAGACAGCGGAGCTTACCAGACTCAAGTACCGATATCTTGACCTTCGCAGACCTGACCTTCAGAAGAATATTCTTCTCCGCCACAAGATAACAAAAATCACAAGAGACTATTTTGATGAAAACGGCTTCATCGAAATTGAAACTCCCATTCTCATCAAGTCAACTCCCGAAGGTGCAAGAGACTATCTTGTTCCCAGCCGTATCCACAAGGGTAAGTTCTATGCACTTCCCCAGTCGCCCCAGCTTTACAAGCAGCTTTCGATGGTTGCGGGATTTGACAGATATATGCAGATTGCACGTTGCTTCCGCGATGAGGATCTCCGTGCAGACCGTCAGCCCGAATTCACACAGATTGACCTTGAAATGTCGTTTGTTGATATGGAAGATGTTCTTGCAATCGGCGAAGGCTATATGGAAAGAGTTTTCCGTGAAGCACTCGGCGCAGAAATCAAGCTTCCTCTTCCCAGACTTACTTACAAAGAGGCAATGGAGCGTTACGGCAGCGATAAGCCCGATACACGCTACGGTATGGAAATCTATGACCTGAGCGAAACCGTCAAGGGCTGCGGATTTGCTGTTTTTACAGGCGCACTTGAAGCAGGCGGCAGCGTAAGAGGTATTACCGCAAAGAACGCTTTCAATATTCTCACAAGAAAAGAAATCGATAAGCTTACCGAAATGGTAAGAGGTATCGGCGCAAAGGGTCTTGCATGGGCAAGACTTGCAGAGGACGGCACCGTTGCATCGTCATTTGCAAAATTCCTCACTGAGGACGAGATGAACGCTCTTCTCGAAAAGGCTGATGCAAAGCCGGGCGACGTTGTTCTTATCATCGGCGACGGCAAGAATTCAACTGTTCTTTCCGTTCTCGGTGCACTCCGTCAGGCAGTCGCCAAGAAGCTTGACATTATTCCCGAAAATCAATATAATCTTCTATGGATAACAGAATTCCCCTTCTTTGACTGGGATGAGGACAGCCAGCAGTATGTTGCAATGCACCTTCCGTTCACATCGCCTATGGATGAATGCCTTGACTATCTTGAAACAGACAAAGGTGCGGTTCGTGCAAAGGCATATGACCTTGTTCTCAACGGCGTTGAGCTTTGCTCGGGTTCAATCAGAATCACCAATCCCGACCTTCAGGCAAGAATCTTCTCGCTTCTCGGTCTTTCCGACGAAGAAGCACATAATAAATTCGGATATCTCCTTGATGCATTCAAATACGGCGCACCTCCTCACGGAGGTATGGGCATCGGCCTTGACAGACTTGTTATGCAGATGCTTGGCAGCGAATCGCTCCGCGATGTTATCGCATATCCCAAGGTTCAGAACGCAAGCGAGCCTATGACTGAGTGCCCCGCAACCGTTGACGGCGTTCAGCTCGATGACCTCGGAATCGCAATTTCCGCAACAGAAGAATAATATATAGTGAATTAATTTTTCATTGGAAGGATGATAATAAATGGCAAGAGTCTATAATTTTTCAGCGGGTCCTTCAATGCTCCCCGAAAGCGTGCTCAACAGAGCAGCAGCAGAAATGCTCGATTATAAGGGCAGCGGTCAGTCTGTTCTTGAAATGAGCCACCGTTCAAAGGTTTACGAAGAAATCATCTTCGGCGCACGCGACCTTTTCAAAGAGGTTATGAATATCCCCGATAACTATAAGGTTATCTTCTGCCAGGGCGGTGCTTCAACTCAGTTTGCGGCCATCCCCCTCAACTTCCTCAACGGAAGCGGCAAGGCTGACTATGTTCTCTCGGGTCAGTTCTCAACAAAAGCATATAAAGAAGCCTGTAAATACGGCGATATCAAGGTTGTTGGCTCATCAAAGGAGCAGAATTTCTCATGCATTCCCGAGCTTGACAAGGCAAACTTCACTCCCGATGCAGACTATTTCTACATCTGCCAGAACAACACAATCTACGGCACACGCTTTGCCGAGCTTCCCGATACAGGCAATGTTCCTCTCGTAGCAGACGTTTCATCCTGCTTCCTTTCGGAGCCTATGGATGTTTCAAAGTACGGCGTTATTTACGGCGGTGCACAGAAAAACGTTGCTCCCGCAGGTCTGACGGTTGTTATCGTACGTGAGGATCTTCTCGGCAACGCAAGGGACTACACTCCCACAATGCTCGACTATAAGACCCTTGCAGACAACG
>JAZNHM010000218.1:0-7896 GCA_045576955.1 Acutalibacteraceae bacterium
TACACGGTCAACTATAATCTGATAGTTGGGTTCATAACCTTCGTTGAGAAGAACGGTTTCAATCTGGCTGGGGAATACGTTAACACCTCTGATGATGAGCATATCGTCTGTTCTGCCCATCGGCTTTGCCATCTTGATAAGTGTTCTTCCGCATGAGCACTTCTTGCGTGAAAGAACACATATATCACGGGTACGGTAACGGAGAAGCGGAAATGCTTCTTTATCAAGTGATGTGAATACAAGCTCGCCCTTGCTGCCTTCGGGAAGAACTTCACCTGTTTCGGGGTCGATGATTTCTGCATAGAAATGGTCTTCGTTAATATGCATACCCGTCTGTTCTTCGCATTCGAATGCAACACCCGGTCCCGAAGTTTCGGTCAGACCGTAAATATCATAAGCCTTGATTCCGAGAGCTTTTTCGATGCCTCTGCGCATTTCTTCTGTCCAGGGTTCTGCACCGAAAATACCTGCTTTGAGGGGAATATCTTCAGGTTTGTAGCCTTGTTCTTTGAGTGTTTCGCCGATATATGCGGCATAAGACGGAGTACAGCAAAGAATTGTTGCACTGAGGTCAGTCATGAACTGAATCTGTCTTTCTGTATTGCCCGATGACATCGGAAGAGTGAGGCAACCGACCTTATGTGAGCCGCCGTTGAGTCCGGGACCACCTGTGAATAATCCGTAGCCGTATGCAACCTGGCAAACATCTTTCTTTGTTCCGCCGACTGCGGTGATTGCTCTTGCACAGCAATCTTCCCAAAGGTCAACGTCGTGCTGAGTGTAGAAAGCAACTACACGTCGGCCTGTTGTGCCTGATGTTGACTGAATGCGGACACATTCATCAAGAGGCTTTGCGAGAAGTCCGTAGGGATAAGCATCACGAAGGTCTGCCTTGGTGAGGAACGGAAGCTTATGTAAATCTTCGATTCCGTTGATATCCTCCGGTTTAACACCTTTTTCATCCATAAGGTTGCGGTAGTAGGGAACGTTTTCATAAACGTGCTTTACCTGCTTAACGAGTTTTTCCGACTGAAGCTTTTTCATTTCTTCAAGCGGCATTGTTTCGATTTCTTTCTGATAGTAATTCTGCGACATTTTTTTGACAATCCTTTCTGATTTTGAATTTCGGATTGTGAAGTCAGCGAACAAAAAAAACGCCCTCCGCATTCCGATTAAGAATACAGAGGACGAGAAAAAACAAATCCCGTGGTACCACCTCAGTTCGCCATCATCTCACGGTGACAGCCTTGTCGGGTACTGACATACCCTAGTTCTGTAACGGGAACTCCCGTTGCATCCTACTAAAGATTACTCTTATTCAGCGCACTGCTAACAGAATGAATTCGAGAAGGACGCCCTCTTTGCCTCGCACCAACCGGCAACTCTCTCCAGATTCTTTCCAACCTACTGGTTTCTGCTCATCGCATTTATTGACTTGAATATAGCACTCAAAAATGCGTTTGTCAACACTTTTTATGAAATTTTTCCGAAAAAATTTTCGTCTTTATTTTATAAAGATTTTCTAAAATATTTTGCAAAAACAAAAACTTTTTTCAGCAAAAATCATATTTCTTTGTAACACTCAAATATTTTTTCTACACGTTCCGCTTCGGCTTTTTTATTCTTGGTCAATGCACTCACAAGAGGAACAACAACCATCGAAACAGCCATTGCGGCAACACCCATTTCGGGAGATTTTGCTGCAGCTGCGGAGAATCCTGATTGCAAGGAAATCACAAGTGTTGCACCGCCAACGGTGATAAGACCTGAAAGAACGCCTGCAAATGCTCCGATTTTTGTAATTTTCTTTGAGAAAAGTCCCCAGATGTAAGGACCGATGAAGCAACCTGAAACAACACCCCAGGAGAAAGACATAAGGCTGACGATAATGGGAATGTTACGGGTTGCAAAGATGAATGAACATATAACAAATACAAGGCAAAGAACTCTTGTTAAAACCATCTGTATTTCGGGTTTAGTTTCCTTCTTTCTTACTGCAGGAATGAGGTCAACAGCAACCGCCGATGCAGATATGAGAACAACTGCCTGAAGCGTTGACATTGAAGCAGAGAGAAGAAGAATCATAATAATCGCAAGAAGAATAATTCCCAACGTTCCGCCGCCGAGAACTTCCATAAGAAGCGTGGGGATAACGGCATCAATACCGCCTTCGGGAAGCTGACCGCCAAGAACAAGTCTTGAAGTTGAGCCTATAAGATATGCACCGCAACCGATAACTGTGCAGAAAATTGTTGAAATTATTGTTCCTCGCTTGATAGCGGCGGTATCTTTGATTGCGTAGAATTTGCCTAGCATCTGCGGAAGTCCCCACGTACCGAAGCTTGTGAGCATAATATTGAAGCAAAGGAATTTGAAAGATGAACCGCCAAATATATTTGTCAGCTGACTGCCTGTTATGGGATTCGGATCATCAGGGAGCGATTTGAAGTTTGAGAGATTTTCAATAAGACCGCTTATACCTTCTACGCTTCCGTGACGAAGAACAGCTATTACAAGCAAAATAACACCGACAATCATAATAACGCCCTGAACAAGGTCGGTGTAGGACGTTGCAATGTATCCGCCTGCAACGAGATATACAGCTGTTAGGCAAGCAATCAGAAGCATCCATACCCAGGTTTCAACACCCGGAAAAACAGCGCTGAAAAGTGAACCGAGACCCTTGTAAACAGCTGCTGTGTAAGGAACAAGGAAAACAAAGATAATAATTGCTGCAAGAATCTTCATACCCTTTGAGTTATAACGTTTTTCAAAGTAGTCAGGCATAGTTCTTGCATTCAGTTTCTTTGTCATTTTTCTTGTTTTGTTTGCGAAAAGAAGCCACGAAAGCAGACATCCGAGAACAGCGTTTCCAATGCCGATCCATATTGCACCGATACCGATGTTCCAACCGTGCTGACCTGCATAGCCAACAAAAACAACAGCCGAAAAATATGTAGTACCGTAAGCGAAAGCGGTTGCCCATGCTCCGATGTTTCTACCGCCGATAAGGAATCCGTCAAGTGTTTTCGATTTTCCGTAGGTGAAACAACCGATAAGAATCATAACGATTGCATAAGCCGCAAGAGCTACCAAGGTGAAAATCTGTGTGTCTGTCATTTTTGTTACCTCCTGTCGTAAGCCCGAAAAATTTATCTTTTAAGGCTTGCTTTTGTTTGAGTTTGATTATATAATGAGTTTTATCATCAGTCAAACAGATAGATTCAATGATAACTATCGATAGATTCGATTAAGGAGGAAATATGGAAATTCGAAATCTCGTTTCTTTTGTTCACGTTGCGGAACTTAACAGTTTCACCAAGGCAGCTCAGGTTCTCGGATATTCGCAGTCAACGGTTTCTTTCCAGATTAAACAGCTTGAAACTGAACTGAATTGTCTTTTATTTGACAGAATAAACCATACTATCACTTTAACTGATAAGGGAAAAGAACTTTTATCTTATGCTCAGAACATCAGTTCTCTGACCGATGAGTTTATGCAGAATATGAATTCGGAAAAAGAATTGACGGGTAATATTCATTTTGTTTCATCCGACTCAGTGTGTGAAGATATGCTTCTGACAAACTATTTTGATTTTCATAAGCAGTATCCCGGAATCAATCTGAAATTTACCAATGCAGACACGGGTGATATGTTCGGATTGCTTGACAGAAACGAAGCAGATATTGTTATCACACTCGATAATCACGTTTACAAAAGTGATTATGTAATTGCAAAAGAAGAACGCATCGAAATGAATTTTGTTGCCAACAAAAATAATGTTCTTGCAGAAAGAAAAAATATTTTGATTGAAGATATAATCGATCATCCGTTCATTCTTACTGAAAAAGGCATGGGATACAGAGGTATCTTTGATAAAACTCTTGAAAAGAAATCAATTGATATTACGCCCGTTCTTGAAGTGGGCAGAACCGACGTTATATCAAAGCTTCTTGAAGAAAACGAAGACTGCATTTCTTTCCTCCCTTGTTTTGCTACGGATGAAAAAGTAAAAAACGGAAGTCTTGTTTATCTTGATGTGATTGATTTTGAAACTAATATATGGAAACAGCTTATTTATCATAAAAACAAATGGATTTCCAACTGTAGGAACTCTTTTATTGAATATGTAAAGGAGCATGAATTCGGAAGATAACAATTAAGGCAGGGATTTTGGTCCCTGCCTTTGCAACTTAATATAATTAAAATTTTAAATTTGGTCAAGACACAGAATAAATGCTTTTATAAAATCAGCATCATTCTGCGATGTTCTCTTTTTCGGCCCTTTTGTTCTGTTGCCTGCCATACGTTCTTTTTTGCCGATATAACGGGTAAAAAGCAGATTTTCGATATTAGTATCAGTATAAATCAGACCGTTCTGATTAAGCGCCTTTGCACCTTTTCCGAGCGCAAGAGCAGCAAGCCCGTAATCCTGAGTGATAACAACATCGCCCTTCTCAGTGAGATTCGCAATCCTGCAATCGGCTGAATCAGCACCCTTGTCAACAACAATAGTAACGGCTCCGTCTTTCTGTATAAAGTGAGTGTTGTCGCAAACAATTAAACATTCAAAATTACGCTCTCGGGCAGCGTTAACAGCAATATCAACCACCGGACACGCATCAGCATCAATAATAATTTTCATAGTTCACCTGAAGTTACTTTTTTATTTTTCACATTCTCATAAATAGTTCGATATTAACAGCATCCCGTTGATTTATTTCGGGATTCGGCTCATATAATTTTTTCCGTTTTGATTCAGCCAAGTGTGGCAACTCTTATATTCGGGAAAAACTTTTTCGATTTCCGCATAGAATTTTGCAGAGTGATTCATCTGTTTTCTGTGGCAAAGTTCGTGAACAATAACGCTGTCGATAATTTCATCGGGAAGCAAAACAAGCAGACAATTAAAATTCAGATTGCCTTTTGACGAGCAACTTCCCCAGCGTGTGCGTTGACATCGGATTGTAATTCTGTTATAAGTCACTCCGATTTTCTCGGCATAAAATTCAACTTTCTTTGGTATTATTTCTTTCGCTTTTATAACAAAACTTTTGATTTCTTCGTCTGAATAAGGCTTAATATTTTCAAAAAGTTTTTGCTTTTCCGAAAGCGATTGCAGATGTTTTTCAATCCAGTTTCTTTTTGATTCCGCAAATTTTTCAATTTCTTTTTCTTTCATTTTCATCGGCGCACGGATGATAACTTCATTCGGCTTTACCTGAATTGAAATTGTTTTTCGTTTGCTTTTAATAACAGAAACTTCTGCGTTTTCGAATTTCATCTGCATCACATCCTTTCAAGAAATTCTACCATTAAGAATAACACGGATTTCAAAAATAATCAAACTATGCCCGGGATTTTTTGTGGAACAAATAAAAAGAATATGATATAATCAGTTTGATAAATAAGAATTTGTCTAACAAAATCCGGTCAATAGTCACGCAAAAGCAACAGTGTTTTTACTGTTGCTTTTTTGTTTGTAAGAGTGATATAATTGAGCAAGAAAGTTGGTGATCATAAAGTGAACGGAATCATATTCAACATACAGAAATTTTGCATACACGACGGTGACGGCATCCGCACTTGTGTGTTTCTAAAGGGCTGTCCTCTCAGATGCATCTGGTGCCACAATCCCGAAAGCTTTGAAAAAACACCCACACTTTCCTATAATAGACAGAAATGCTCATCATGCGGCAGATGTCTTGCAGTTTGTTCTGCACGCACAATTAAAAACGGCATACTGAAGATTGACCGTGAAAAGTGTTTAAAGTGCGGCAAGTGTGCGGCAATATGTCTGAACGATGCCAATGAAATTATCGGCAAGGAAATGACTGCATCGGAAGTTATCAAAGAAGTATCAAAAGACAAGATGTTTTATGATACATCGGGAGGCGGACTAACCGTTACGGGCGGCGAACCGTCATATCAGCCTGAATTTACATTGGAGCTTCTCACTCTCGCAAAGGATGCAGGAATTTCTGTTGCCATAGAAACCTGCGGAATTGGTTCCAGTGACTTCTATGAAAAAGCCGCCGATCTCGGTGCAACTTTTCTGTATGACATAAAGTGTATCGACCCCGAACGCCACTGCAAGCTTACGGGAGCGGACAATGCTCATATCATTTCAAATCTTCAACATCTTATGGACAGAGGTGCTGATATTATTATCAGACTACCTTTAGTTCCCGATTGTAACGACAGCGATGAAGATATTACTGCACTGGCAAACTTTCTGAACAAAAACAAGGGTCGGCACAGATATGCGGAGATTATGCCTTATCATACTCTCGGTACAGGCAAATCCGAAAGGATAGGTGCCGTTTCAGCTTATATCCATGAAAGTGCGGGTGATGATGAAATATCACGTTGGTGTTCACTGTTTTTATCTCACGGCACAGATGTGAGAGTATCAAAATAAAAGAGGTATCTTTATGACAGATATAGTAAAAATCGATCCTTTTCTTTACGGATATTTTCTCGACGAGACTCTTGAACACGGCGAGAGAGTTGGTCTTGCTCTGCTTTATGCCGCAAAGAATATCGAGATTAAGTTTTCACGCCAATTGCTTCCTGAAACTGCATTTGAATCAAAATACGGCACTGCAGCCTACACTCCTTCAGAAGGGCTTCGCTTTTGTGATGAAAACATTATGAAGCTTTTAGAGAAATTTCCTGAACACAAGGAAACATTTAAACGATACATTGACGAATTAAATATGTTCAGAGATAAAGCAAAAAGACTATATTCCGAGCCTACGGAAGCACTCGACCGTTCAGGTGCCGAATGGGGCGGCGGTTGGGGCGGACATTCCAACCCTGATTACGGCAGGATAGTCAATTTCGGTACCGATTATATCCGTTCAATCATCGCTGAAAACCGTGATAAATACCCCGACGAGGATTGGTTTTACCGTTCTTGTTCCTATGCCCTTGATGCAATGGATATTATCGGCGAAAGATACCGTGAATCAGCTTTTGAAATGGCTGAAAACTGCGAATATACCGATGACAAGGCATTTCTTCTGCGTATGGCAAAGGCATTTGAAACCGTGCCGAAGAAACCTGCTTACGATTTTACATCGGCTATGTGCTCTTTTATGCTCGTCTTTGCCCTTGACGGAAGTGATTCTCCCGGTCGCTTTGACCAGTATATGTACCCTGCATATTCAAAAACCGAAAACAAGGAAGAAATAACCGATCTGCTTGACAGACTGTGGGACTATTTTCACGATCACCGTTCCTGGAATCTTTGCATTTCGGGTAGCGACGAGAATTGGAACGATGAATCCAACGCTCTTACATACGATATTCTTGAAATGGTGAGAAAGAAGGGCTACAATACACCTAACCTCACTTGCCGTATTCACAGAAACACACCCGATAAACTTTGGAATGCTGTTGCAGATACTCTTGCAACAGGAACGGGACTTCCCGCACTATACAATGACGATGTAGTTTGTACAGCACTTGAAAAGATAGGTATTCCGCCCGAAGACAGCCACGATTACTGTATGAATGGCTGTAACCAGATAGATATTCTCGGCAAGAGCCATATGGGGCTTGAGGACGGCGAGGTTGTTTTCGCCAAGTGTCTTGAGTTTGCATTGCACAACGGCATAGATGCCATGAATGGTGAGAAAGTTTCCATTGAAACGGGCGACCCGAGAACCTTCACTACCTATGAGAGATTTGAACGGGCTTTTATGGATCAGCTTGAATATGTAACATATAATTCCTGCAGCAGCGCAAACACATATCAACACCTTCGGGGTGTGTACGAGCCTCATCCTCTTCGTTCCTGTCTGATTGAGGGCTGCCTTGAAAAAGGTCGTGACTTCAGAAACGGTGGTCCGCTTTATAATCACGGACAGATATTGGCTGAGGGTATTGCC
>JAZNHM010000219.1:0-30792 GCA_045576955.1 Acutalibacteraceae bacterium
GAAACGTTAACATCGTCTTCGATGCCTGCAAGCTGACCGAGTTCGCCTTCAACAACAACGCCGTGAGCGTGTGCGTAATCAACAACCTTCTTTGTGAGAGCAACGTTCTCTTCGTAGGGAAGGTGTGAGCCGTCGATCATAACTGATGTGAAGCCACCGTCGATGCAAGCCTTACATGTTTCAAAATCGGGGCCGTGGTCGAGGTGAAGAGCGATGGGGAGACCTGTTGTTTCAACAGCAGCCTCAACGAGCTTAACAAGATAAGTGTGGTTTGCATAAGCTCTTGCGCCCTTGGAAACCTGAAGGATGAGGGGAGCGTTGAGAGCCTTACCTGCTTCAACGATACCCTGGATGATTTCCATGTTGTTAACATTGAATGCACCAACAGCGTAGCCGCCCTTGTATGCATCTTCGAACATTTTCTTGGTTGTTACAAGTGCCATTTTTATCACTCCTGAAAATTTTATTTAAATTAACCTTATTAATTATATCAAAAATTTGGGGGATGTCAATATAAAAAACGGACACACATATAATGCGTATCCGTTAATTTTTTATTCAGTATCAACGAGAGTCTGAATTGCGGAGTCAATATTACTGTTGTGAAGTGCGTTGTCAACAATCTGTCTTGCTTGCTGATATTCGCTTGTGATGATAAGGTAAACATAGTCGCCGAGAACGCAGACGGCATTGCCCTGGGTTTTTGCATAGTTTTCGGGTGAATAGGACTGCGTGTTTTCTCTCACGCTGTTGAGATAGCCGCTAAGTGTTTCGCAAGTTGCGTTAAGGTCTGTGCCGTCGGCAAGCTTGATGAGAATGATTGCATCAGCATTAACAGAGGGGTCAACGGCCTCGGCGAAAACATATTCCTCAAAATCTGCAAGGTTAAAGCCGAAAAGAGTTTCGATAAGCGCATCGGGCATAATCTCCATTTCAGGCATATTCGTAACCTTCTGAAGCGATGCGTAAACCTCTGTCAGAGGCTGCACCTGAGTTTTTGCGCAGGATGCAAATCCGCAAATGCAGATTGCTGCACAGATGATTATTGACAGAACTTTCTTCATAAACATTCTCCTTTCATTGTGTTGCGCCGAGCATTTTTGCCCAGACGGCATATGCATCATCGGTCTGATGGATATATTCATCGCTGCAATATTCAGCGCCGAGTGCATATTTTTCATCCTGCAGAGGGGTCATAATGTCAACATACTCAAGATTATCATTCTTCAGGCAGAGAAGCTTCATATTGTGATTGAGATTTGCAAGGTTGAGATTGTTGAGATTTGTTTTCTGCGCGGATTCAATGAGAAATGTTGTGCTTACAACATAAACATCTGCGTCGGGCAGTTCTTTGCGGATTGCATTAATCAGCTTGCAGTAGTTTTTGACAGCGCCTTCAACGCCAGAGCCTGCGATATCATTGATGCCGAGGCAGATATAGATGTTTTCGGGTTTGATTTCCGCAACCGCCTTGACTACGGGAGTTTCTTTTCCTTTGTAAAGCGGATGGCTGTATCCTTTGTTTTCGGCAACGCTGCTGCTTAAAGCGTGTTCGATGGAATATGAACCTGCCGTCAGAAAAACGGTGTCTTTCATAATTCCTTTTTTTGCACAGTAGCGAGCGAATCCGAGTGAAACGGAGTCACCTATAAAAACGGATTTTGAAAGATCGGGCTTTTCAACCGTTGAGCCTTGCGGAGAGCCTTTCGAATCCGCCGAGGTGTAAAGCACGAATCTTTCGGGGATTTCAATTGCGGTAAATTTCGGAGCATCCGCGGGAGTTGCTTTGTTTGGCTTTGTTTGATATTCTGTTGTGTGGACTGCGGTGACTTTATTTGCCGAAACCGTCACGGAGGCATATCCGTCACGGTGAGTGTATTCGTAGTAGCCGATTTTAGCACCTACCATACAAATAACCACTGCGGCAAAAACAAGGGTTATTCTGAAGAGTATTTTCATAATTACACCCCGAAGAATACGGATTTTGTCGAAATGGGATATATACACACAAATTATATCATAAGAAATCTGTTTTGTCTATACGGTCAATTTACCGCTCTTTACATTTTATTAAAAAAATGATACAATATGTATCATCAATTTTCAGGAGTATCAGATGGACGGATTCAGAAAGGAATATATAGGCGGCGGAGTGACTGTTTTTGTTTCTCAGGCACACACCTTCGGTACGGATGCTGTTTTGCTTGCCGATTTTGCTGCACCTTCGAAAAGGGCTGTTTGCTGTGACCTCGGTTCAGGCTGCGGAATCATACCTCTTTTATGGTGCAAAAAAGAGACGGGTAAAATCACAGCGGTTGAAATTCAACCTCTCGGTGCAGAGCAGATTAATGCTGCAATCGAATATAATTCTCTTTCAGAAAAACTGACTGCCGTCAATGCCGACCTCAAGGAGCTTAAAGGGATTGTTCCTTTTGGTTGTTTTGATGTTGTGACGATGAATCCGCCTTATAAAGCAAGCGGAGCGGGAATCGAAAGCCGCAGCGATGCCGATAAAATAGCAAGGCACGAAACTATGTGTTCGTTTACAGATATTTGCGAAACCGCAAAAAAGCTTCTGAATTTCGGTGGCAGACTTTGTATGTGCATCCGTCCCGAAAGACTCTGCGAGCTTTTCTTTGAAATGAAAGCTGCAGGTATTGAGCCGAAAAGGCTCAGACTTGTTTCAAAATGTCCCGGCAAAGCACCGTGGCTTGCGCTTGTTGAGGGCAGACGCGGCGGCAAAAGCGGAATGACCGTTGAGCCTGAACTCTTTGTCCATAGAGATGACGGCGGATATTCCGACGAAATGAAAAAAATCTACGGTGATTATCTTTTGGAAAACAGAGGTGAAAATTCTTGAGCGGAACGCTTTTTGTTGTCGGCACTCCGATTGGCAATCTCGGCGATATTTCTCCGAGAGCGCTTGAAACTCTCGGAAACTGCGATTTTATTGCGGCTGAGGATACAAGAGTAACACTCAAGCTTCTCAACCGATTTGAAATAAAAAAACCGATGGTCAGCTATTTTGAACATAACCGCTTCGAAAGAGGTCCGATGATTGCGGAAAGAATTCTTTCGGGTGAAAGCTGTGCGCTTGTAACGGATGCGGGTATGCCTGCGATATCTGATCCGGGCGAAGATTTGGTAAAACTCTGCATTGAAAAAGGAATTAAAGTTGAATCCGTGCCCGGTCCGTGCGCATTCGCAACCGCGCTTGCAATTTCGGGTATGCCGTCAAAACGATTCACATTTGAAGGCTTCCTTCCGATGGAGAAATCCGAAAGAAGAGAGCTGATTGAATCGCTTGTCGACGAAAGACGCACAATGATATTTTATGAAGCGCCCCATAAGCTTGCACAGACTCTCAAAGACCTTGCGAAAGCTCTGGGCGACAGGGAAATCGCAATAGTTCGCGAGCTTACAAAAATCCACGAGCAGGTAATAAAAACAACACTCTGTTCCGCTGCGGAAAAATATTCCGAAGAGCAGATAAAGGGCGAGCTTGTGCTCATCATCAAAGGTGCTGATGCTCCCGAAAAGGTGCAGATGACTCTTGAGCAGGCGGCTGAATACGCAAGGGAGCTTATCGCAAAGGGCGAAGGCAAATCCGATGCTGCAAAGCTTGCCGCAAAGGAAAGCGGACTCAAAAAAGGCGATATCTATAAATTGATTATTTAGGAGTAAACTGATGATTGCATATTTTCTTGAACGACCTTATCTTATAGCGATTCTGGCGGCTCTTGTTGTGCTTACTCTTTTTGTGTGCATAAAGGCAGGTCAGGCGAGTGCGAGAAGAGGAAAAGCCAACGAAGCATTGATAAAAAAACTGAAAGAAGAAACTGAACTCAGAAACGAATTTGCCGTTCTTACCCAAACTTTGATAAAGAATGCAGATTCCGCGCGTCTTTTCAGGGGTGTTGCACTTAATCTTCAGAAGAAGATTTCCGATGCGGCGGATATGGAGTCAGAGTTTGCAAAGTTCAGCGGTGAACAGAAGATGATTTACGCTCTCTCGTTTGTCGTTGAGGACGGAATCGAAAAGCTCAGCAATTTTTTCAGAATCAACGGAAAACCTGTGACGGATAATGCTCTCAATGTATTCGGTAAGCTGTTTGACGGCAGAGCATATGAAATTTTTGCGAGCGAATATAATTCATTTGACCCCGATAATGAAGAAGTTTCTGTAATTCCCGAAGAAATTGAAAGGCTCGATACGGAATTTGCTTCTCTTGCCGATGCAGATTCAATTTGTGCCGCAGGCGGACGTTTCATTGCTGATAACATAGAAAAATTTATATAATATATATGCCTCTTACTGACTTTACGGTGAGAGGCATTGCTATTACATAATATACAGTAGTTAAATTAACCAAAAAACAAGGGTGTAAATCCGTCAAAAAAGCAAAAATGAAAAAATGTCGGAATTTGGGTTGACTAATCAAAAAAATCGCCATATAATGCAGACAAAATCACCTTTAAAAGGGGAGGGAAAATCAATGATTCCCAAGGATTTATTAATCAACAAACCTGCAAGTCCGGCAATCAGAAAAATTGCCGAAAAACAGTTCAGAAAAGACGATGCACCGCTTTTTGCGGTTATCGGTGACCTTGACATCAACAGTAACTACGGTGAGGGCGGCATTTATGTTGCCAAAGACCGAATTGTTGCAATCGGCGAAAACTTTGACGGCGGATTTCTGAGCCTTGATTTTACCAACATTGCCGAGATTTCTGTCAAGAGAATGTACGGCAACGCTGTTCTTAAAGCAAAGACAACCGGCGGTTCTTCAATCGACCTTATGCGTTTTACTTTCGCAATGGCAGATATTTGCGATGCGGCTGCCGACTTTGTTTCAAAAGTCAATGAGGGAGAAAGCGTTGAAAACCGTTTTGCCGCGGTTGAAGTTTCATTCAGAAATCTGCGTTCGTTTTGCCCTAAGTGCGGCAGAAAGCTTCCGTCACCGAATGCAGATTGTCTTAACTGTCAGGGTAAGGGTAAGATGGCGGCAACGATGCTCCGCTACATAAAGCCTTACACGGGCAAGTTGATTTTTTGCATCTTTCTTTCTGTAATAACAACAGTTGCGGCGCTTGTTCCGCCTTATGTCACGAGCCTTATGGTTGACTCGGTTATCCCCGGCGGAGATAAAAAGATGCTTGTTGCGGTTATTGCTTTCTTACTGCTTGTTTACCTTATGCAGTACGGCATCGGTGCTCTGCGTTCTTATCACCTGAGAATCGCGGGTGACGGCATCATCGCTGACCTTAAAAAGGAAATCTATGCAAAGGCGCAGTATCTTCCTATGAAGTTTTACGATAAGACTTCAACCGGTTCGGTTATCAACCGAGTTAATTCAGATACCACCGTGCTTCAGCAGTTTATGCTCAGAATAACTCAGGAAGCCGTTGTTCAGCTTTTCACAATGATAGGCATTGTTGTTATAATGATGTGTATGAACTGGAGGCTGACTCTTCTTTCACTTATTCCCGTTCCTGTTGTTGTTCTTTGCAGCCGTTATTTCGGCAAAAAAATCGGACCTCTTTACCGCAGAATTTGGCGAAGAGGCGTTTCGATTTCAAGCATACTTTCGGACACGATTCCTGCAGTCAGAATCGTCAAATCATTCTCAAGTGAGGATAAGGCTGTCAAGAGATTTGCGCGCCACGTTGACGACTGGCTTTATGAAGATAAGAAAGCGGGCAAGGTTGCAGCGATATTCCCGAATGTCATAACCTTCCTTATCACTTGTGGCTCGGTTATTATTTGGTTTGTCGGCGGAAATATGGTTATTGATACTCCCGAAAGACTTTCGCTCGGTGTGCTTGTGTCATTCATTTCTTACACAAGCATGTTCTATAATCCCGTTAACTTCTTTGCAAACCTCAGCGACTCTTATCAGAATGCGCTCGCATCAACCGAAAAAATTATGGATATCATCAATGCCGAACCCGAGCACGACTTCGGCAAAGATAAAACTCTCGACCATATAAACGGAAAGATCGAGTTCCGCAATGTCAACTTCTCATTTGACCGTTCAAAGAAAGTTCTCAACGATATCAACTTTGTTATTGAACCCGGCGATGTTGTCGGCATCGTCGGTACAACGGGTTCAGGCAAATCAACTCTCATCAATCTTCTTATGCGTTTCTATGACGATTATGAGGGTGAAATATTTATTGACGACATCAATATCCGCGATATCGATATGGCATATTACCGCTCACAGATTGGTTATGTTCAGCAAGAGCCGATGATGTTCCGTGACACGATATTCAACAATATTGCTTATTCGCTCCCGTCGGCGCATCCTGAGCAGGTGCTCAATGCGGCAGATGTCGCAAATGCTCACGGCTTCATTTCAAGACTCCCCGATGCTTACGATACGATGCTCGGTGAAAGAGGCGTCGGTCTTTCGGGCGGTGAAAAGCAGCGCCTTTCAATCGCAAGAGCTGTTCTCAAAAATCCCGGTATTCTTATTTTCGACGAGGCAACCTCTGCTGTTGACTCCGAAACAGAAAAGCTTATTCAGGATGCTATCAACAATCTTATCAGGGGCAGAACAACCCTTATGATTGCCCACAGACTTTCAACTCTGCGCAAGGCTAACAAGATTATCGTTGTCGATAAGGGCAATATTATCGAATTCGGTTCGCCCGATGAGCTTATGGCGATGAAGGGCAAATACTACAAGCTCATCAAGATTCAGTCAATGAGCGAGCAGGTTGCAGCCGAAAAAGCCGCAGAAAATTTTGAATAAGGAGGAGCTTATATGTCAAGAAATTTTATTGACGGGACTGAAATCCGTATAACAGTTAAGGACAAAATCTTCTGTGACGTTGAGTTCTTCACGGGAGAAAAATTCACAGACCTTGAGCCGAGGAGGCTCTTCCCCGTCAGCGGTCTGAGCGAATACATAACATTTCTCGACAGCGATGGAGAAGAAAAATTTATTCTCCGCAAGCTCGACAATATGGAGACGTCGCAGAGAGAGCTTTTGCTCGGTTGTCTTGAGGAATATTACAGAATCCCCAAGATAACAAGGCTCATCAGCCGAAGTGAAAAACACAGAATCTGGCTCTGGAATGTCGAAACCGACAGAGGTAACTACACCTTCGAGATTATTAACCATATCCAGTCTATGAAGATGTTCTACGACAAGCGCATACTTATCAAAGACGGTAATGACAACCGCTATGAAATTCCCAACATATATGAGCTTGACAAACGCAGTCAAAAGCTGATTTTACCTGATATGTAATGAAAGGAACGATAATATGAAACTTATTCTTGCCATAGTAAATAACGACGACAGTGCAGTTGTTTCCGCAACTCTCACAAGAGAAAACTACAGCGTAACAAAGCTCTCGACCACGGGCGGATTTCTTATGATAGGCAACACAACTCTGCTTATTGGTGCCGAGGATGACCGCGTTGCAAGAGCAAAGGAAATCATCAACGAATATTCAAAAACAAGAAGCAAGGTTGCAATGACAACCGATTCACTCGGCAGAGGTCTTCAAAAAAACAGCCTTGAAGAAGAAATCACCGTTGGCGGTGCAACCGTATTTGTACTCAACGTAGAGAGTATGGATAAATATTGATTTGACAACAAAAACACAGGGCGGGATGCCAACATCCCGCCGTTAATTTTAAAGGAGTAAACTATGAAAAAAATATTAAGCATAGTGCTTGCTGTTTTACTTGTTTTTTCTTTTTGCGTTTTTGTGTCTGCTGAAGATAATGAGCTGAAATTCGGCGCGGACGGCAAATTCACCGTGCTT
Source organism: Acutalibacteraceae bacterium (assembly GCA_045576955.1). Lineage (GTDB taxonomy): Bacteria > Bacillota > Clostridia > Oscillospirales > Acutalibacteraceae > CAG-177. The sequence continues at coordinate 7,783 of JAZNHM010000219.1, forward strand.
CAGATAAGCGATCCGCAGGATGACCACTATCCCGCATATGATTTGGTTAATTTCATTAGTCTTGCGATTGAGCAGACCAACCCCGACCTCATTGTTTTTACGGGTGATATCGTTGAGGACAGCCGTATAGGCGACATCGGAATTGACGGTCAGAGCTTCAGAGAAGGCGTTGAGGTCGACGGCGACTACTATCAGACGGTTATGAATGTGACCGAGGCGTGTAAAGCAGTTTTTGCCGAGGCTGAAATCAAGGGGATTCCTTTTGCTGTTTGTCAGGGCAACAACGACCATAACAGCGGTGTTACAAACGAAGATTGGCTCAAAATTTACAACAGCTACGAAAACAGCATCACTGTTGACGAAAGTGATGATGCCGACGGCAGAATCGATTTCAACCTTGAAATCAAGGGAAGCAACGGCGAAACCGTGTTCAATATCTGGATGATGGACACAAAATCGGGCTCTGTTACGGATGAACAGCTTGAATGGTACAAAGCTGAAAGCGCCGAACTCAAAGCGAAAAACGGCGGTCAGCCCGTGCCTTCGATTCTTTTTGAGCACGTTCCTACAAGCGACCCCGGCTTCCTTTTTGAGGAGTGCAATATGTGGGATGAGGGCGCAAGACTTGTTGACGGCAAGTTCCTTCGCCTCAACAAAGAAGTTGCAAACGGATACAATGCAAGTGCATTCACCATTCCCGCGGATACAAGCGCGCAGTTCAAGGCTTGGAAAGAGTGCGGCGACGTTCTTGGTGCATATTTCGGTCATTGGCACACCGAAGGCTTTACCGGAACTTATGACGGTATCGAGCTTGGTATGACATACGGTTGTGAATTTGCAAAAACAGGTCCTTACGGCATCAGAGTTTTCACGATTTATGAAAATGATGTTGAGAATTTCGATAATGAAATCTACACTTACGAAGGCGGAGTAAGAACCGGTGATGCTCGTTTTGAGCTTCAGACCGATGAACCCTATGCGGCTTATGAGAACGATTTTGAAGCATTTTTTGCAGGAATAAAGAATGCTATGATTGTTATTGTACTTCAGATAAAGAGTATATTTGCATAAAAAACAAAAAAGAGAACGGAGCGGTTCGTTGTTGAACCGCTCCGTGTTTTTTTATTTCGTTCTGATAATGGGTCGTGCAAGAATACCGACATTGCGGAGTGTGTATTCATAGCTCCAGCATTCTTCGTCGGAACGCCATGCTCCGGGGCCGTGCCACGAATGTTTCACATCGGTAAGATGAACGGGACCGAAAGCATTGTAGCGGTTGCCGAAGAGAGTTATATCAATCTTGTGTGCGCCCGCGTCAAGTCCGTTGATTTCGAGGATATAGGGCGGGTAAACTATCTTGCCCTTGTTTTCACCGTCAACCGAAACTCCGATGAGTGCACCTCTGTATTGTGTTGCATCAATCTGAATGTTTTCGCCTTCTGCCTCAAGATGATAAGTGATATTGCCGCCGTAGAAAGGCAATCCCTGAGTTGTGATTGAGCCGAAACCGAGTTTTTCGGGGAGTACAGTGATAACTTTTTCTCTGCCTGCAAGGCTTACTCCGAAGTCACCGAGAAGGTAGCACCATTCGGTATTTGTGCGCTTGCCGAAGGGGAGGGTAATTTCAAGAATATTATCGCCCTTTTGGATTTCGGGAATGGGAACGGTTTTGATGTCCTTGTCTGTATACCAGCCCGTGATATTGATTGAAACATCTTCTCCGTTAAATCTGATTTTTGCATTTTCAGCATCCTCAAGAGCAAGCTCCGCACCGCTGTAAGCGATGTCACTCTTGATGTTGAATCTGAGAGTTACATAATGCTCAATTGTTTCGGGGTCAAGCACCCATGGCTGTGCAACGTTTCCGCCTCTTTCAACAAATCCAAGCATTTTTCTGCAAACGTTGTCAAGGCGGAGAATTTCTTCCTCTGCCATAAAATCGCCGCCGTCAAGGGCAAATTCCGCCGTGTCAAGAAGCATAACATTGCGCTCCGAAAGGATGTAAGGAACAAGAGCAGGCATTGCGTTTGCATCTGCAAGATGATATTCCTTTTCTGCGGGTACTGCCGACTGTGCTCTGCCTTCGTCAAGTCTGAGGAGAAGGCTGTCATATTCAAACATTGTTTTTGCAATAACGGTGTTTCCGTTAATGTATTCGCAGCGGATGGGAGAAATATCACCGCTGATTGTGTCATAAATATAGGGAGTAAGCTCGCCTTTGACGGTTATGCGCAGGTTGTGTTCGCGTACGCAGTCTTTGTTATATGGTTCGGCGCAACGGCTGATGAAAAGCCATTTACTGTTGCCGTCACGGCGGAGCTGATAAATGAATTCATCCGAAAGTCTGCCGTTTGCATAGCGGAGAGTGACCTCTCTGTTTTCGTCAAGAGCTTCAAGAACCTTCGCTCTGTCGAAGGAAACAACAGTTGATTTTTCATAGAGGGCCTTGCCTTTATCCGAGGGCACGCCGTCGATGAGCGTGGGAGCGTTGCCGAGGAAGATGAGCTTTCCGCCTGCGTTTCTGAATGCTTCAAGGCGTTCAAGAGTTGTTGAGCGGAGAGTTTCACAATCGGGAACGATGATTGCATCATATTCCATTTCACCGACCTTAAGAGGTGCGGTTGCATTTTCGCAAAGAGAGGGGAAGAGTGATTCGCTGATGTAGTTGAAATCTATGCTGCCTTTGAGAAGCCAGTCAGCAAGATTTTGAAACTTTTCATCCATATTTTCACGGATGAGAGCGGTTTTGTCGTTGGGACCCCAGTGAAGCCAGAAGCTTTCAACGGGATGGATAATGCCGACCTTGACAACGGGTTTGCCTCTTGTCATTGCGGTATTGACTCTTGCGAAGTGGTCCTCAAGATATGAGAACTCTTCCCACCAGGGTGACTGATAGTGGATTGATGCGGGGTAATCTCGTTTTGCTTCACCGCCCATTGCATACCAGGAAAGATGAGGAACTCTTATTGTAACACCGAGGCAAGCCTGCCAGTCGCCGTGGAGCTTGTATCCTCTGAAATCGTAGTCCCATCCCGTAACGCCGTAAAGCTCGGAGAGCATACCTTCTCTGCCGAACTGATGAACGGCAGACTGGGCCTGTTTTGCGGTTGTGAATTCAAAGCTTGCGCAGAGCATATCGATACCGGGAAGGTCGAAGCCTCTGTATGAGCGCATTGCTTCACCGAGTGCGGCGGTCTGGCTGTGGAGAGTGGGCTCTTCCATCATATGACCCGTAAGAGCAATTCCGTTTTCGCGGCACCATTCGCCGCAAACATCCGCAAAAGCTTCGGAGAAACGCTCGGAAATATGGTCGTGATAATGATAACGTACGGTTGAAACCTTGCCTTCGGGAAGCTCCCAGAAAATTTCGGGGAGAGCATCAAGAATGCTTTCACCGTACTGTGCGTTATATGTATCTGCAAAATCATCCGTCCAGGGCATAAGGATATCCTCTTTATCGGTTGAGTTTGCGAGAACTTTTTTGCGTGTGAACTGAGGCTCATCGGTGAAGATTGCAGGCACAACATTGCCGAAATGATTGCCGATAACATCTTTGTATCTTTCGTGTGTCACCTCAACAAAACGCTTTACCGCCTTGGGATTGAGAGTATCGAGATATGTCTGATTATTGTACCACGGTGAGGCGGCGTGAATCTTAATGTAGGCATACCATTTTGTGCCTTCCGCTTCATCGTTTTCATCAATGAGCTTGTAATTCTTAAGGAATCCGTTCTCATCGAGCATAACGTCGTAGCAGGCAATGAGCCAACCCTTGCCCGCTCTGCTGCCTTCCGCTCTTGAATCGATGTATTCAGCTTCTCCGTCGGTGCTGTCACAGGGTTCGGTTGTCATAAGCAAACAGCGTGCTCTGTATTCTTCGTCTTTTGTAACAAGTCCGCCTGCCGCGCCCGAGGGCCATCTGTCCTCATCGTAAAGCCAGGCGAGCATATGCTCTTTGTCTGCTTTTTCACAGCAGCATTTGATGAGTGACATGAATTCGTCCGAAAGATAGTGGGTTGACATACCTGTACGCACGTGCATATGGAAGCCGCCGAGACCCATTTTCTTGAATGTTTCTATCTGGCGGCAAAGCTCCTCGGCTTTGAGGTCACTGTTCCATGCCCAAAAGGGTGTGCCTCTGTATTCGCTTGTCGGATTTTTGAAAAGCTCTTCGGTAAGGGTCAGGGATAAATTCTTCTTATAAAGCATTTTTATTCCTCCTCAGGGTGTTTCCAGAGCGGTTTATCCTCACTCGGGGTATTCCAGTTTATATAATTGTTTCTTTCTGCGTGATACCATTCAAGCTCAAACATTTTTGCGCTGTCATCAATCGGAATATAAAGCTGATTTCTGTAAAAATACGGTTCGCCCTGCATTTCAACAGTTCCAAGGTCAGTTTTTACAAGCTTGCTTGAGGCGGTGAAAGTTGCTCTGTGACCGTAAGCTTCAACATAAAGAGAGTTTTTTGTCTTTTCGATTTTACCGCCAATAAACTGCATAAGTATTCCGAACGGTGCATACCATATGCCGTCTTTTTTCTCGGCATAAAATTCTCTTGAAATCAGCTCAAGCATCTGACCTTTGAATGCCATTTTAGTCCAGTCATAGGTCGGTGCAAGTGCATGGGGAGTGATTAAATCCTTTGTTTTGTCAATGGTGAACACATCGATTATTCTGCCGTCTGCAAGATATGCGGTTGCGGTAAGCACATCGCCGTCGATTTCAACAAGAGTGTATGAACCTACACGGATTTCCTGGGGATAGAATGCGGAATGCCAGATCTTGCGTGCGTTTGAATGATAGATATTGCCTCCGCCGTTGCCGACGATATAATGAACGGTGCCCTCCGACGGCTTATCAAACATTTCATCATTTTTTATCGGGAAAGTTCTTGCAAATGAATGCTCATGGCCTTCAAAAAGAATGTCCAGTCTGCCGTCTTCAATCGGTTTTCTAAGCCAAGGATAGCCGTCATTGTTCTGACCCTCGGGCATAACAGGATAAATCGGGAAATGATATGCGCCGAGCTTCCAGGTTTTTTTGCTGTTTTGCAGGTCGTCATATGCCCAGTTTTCAACAACATCAGGTGCGTTGATGCCGAGAACAAGGAAATGAGTGTTGCCGTAGTCAAAGGAATAGTTTTCTGTTGTGTAACCCTCGGGGCCGTTTTGAGGATATGCGTTTTCAAACTGAAAATCAAAGAAATCCGCATGCTCAAGATAAAATTTTCCTGTTGGCTCGGGGAAATATGTTATGTAGCCTCTGTTGTCGTGGTTGCCTGTTGTCATCATATAGGGAATGCTTTCAATTATACCCTTAAGACCGCTGAACATTCCGTTCCATTGCAGGTCGTTCTGACCGTTATCGCAGTTGTCGCCTGCGGTGAAGATGAATTTGCATTCGGGGTGTCTTGAAAGAGCATCTTTAAGCATACTTCCTACCATACTGTAATCCGGAAGATGGCAGGGATCGCCTTTCTGATGGTCGGTGATGACAATGAAGCTGAATTTATCAACATTTTCAGCCTCGGTTTCAAAGCTGAATTCTTCACTCCGAAAATCGTCCGAGCCTGCAGTATAGACGTATTTTGTCCCGGGTGCAAGGTCGCTGAGCTTTACCGAATGGTAGTTGCTGTTGTCTATATCCGTTTCTTTGTATCTCACGGTACTTTCAGCTTTAATCCATTCCGAATCACTTTCTTTGCGGTAAAGAAGATATCCCGAATCAGTTTCTGCACTCGTGCGCCAGCTTACAGCCATTTCTGTTTTTGCATCGCCGCAGAAAGAGAGCATTATGTGGTCAGGAGTAGGGGATGAGCCTCTCTCAGGTTTATAAAAGTTGCCGTTTTCGTCAATCATAAATGTAATCTCCAATATGTCACTGTATTCGAAAAGAATGCTAATCAAGATAATTTTAGTTATTTCATACAGATTTGTCAATAAAAAAGCAACCTTTTTTAACCAAAATCCAATATCTCCTTGATTTTTTACAATATTTAATATATAATATAAACTACGATAAATTTACCCGGGGGGTCAATATGAAAAAAATCGTGAAAATATTAAGTCTGATTCTCGCAATGGCAATTGTTTTTGGCGGACTGACCGTTTCTGCTTTTGCCGTAGGCGAGGATATGCTTATAATTAATGTTTATGATGGGTTTGCAGCAGTTTCTGCTTGCCGTCAAAATGCATCGGGTGTTATCGACATACCCTCAAGCTACGGCGGTGTTCCCGTAACCAATATAGGTGACGGTGCTTTCTCTAATTGCAATGCCATAACTCAGGTCAATATTCCGGCTTCGGTAAATAAGGTCGGCAACAATGCTTTCAGTAGTTGCACGACCCTCAAAAAGATTGATTTTGCAGGTTCTGTATGTACTCTCGGAGAATCCGTGTTCGCTCATTGCAGTGCTCTTAAAGAGATTAATCTTCCTTCATCGCTCAAAACAATTCCTGAAAATGCATTTTATGATTGCAGCGCGCTTGTTTCAATTGATATTCCCGATACGGTTGAAACCATTGATAAGGAAGCATTCAAAATCTGCGCATCTGTTAAGAATTTCAACATTCCCGCATCGGTCAGCTATATCGGAAAGAACGCATTTATCGGCTGTGCAAGCGCAACAGCATATAATGTTGAAAGCAGCAATTCGGTTTATTCATCGGCTGACGGAGTGCTTTACGGACCATACAGTTCTTCTGTTTCCGACAAAACGCTCATTCAGTATCCGATGGCAAAAAAATCGGTAAGCTACACTGTTCAGGCAGGCACTCTTGTTATCGGTGACAGCGCGTTCGGCGGAAACGCAAGCGTTACTTCAATAGTTCTCCCCAACGGACTCAAGAGAATAGACAGCTACGCATTCAATGAATGCAAATCGCTTTCATCGGTTAATATTCCTTCAAGCGTAACCAAAATCGGTTCAGTTGCATTCGGAAAGTGTTCAGCTCTTGAAAGCATAACGATTCCGGCATCCGTAACCGATTTCAGCAGTGCGTTTTATATGTCAGGTCTCAAAAGAGTTACAATCAGCAACGGAATAAAAACAATTTCTGCAAAAGCTTTTGAAAAATGTTCTTCTCTTGAGAGTGTAAACATTCCCGGAAGCGTTACAACGATTGATTTCGGTGCGTTTGACGGATGTGAAAAACTCGGAAAAGTTGAAATCCCCGAGAGTGTAACCGTAATCGGCACTCACGCATTTGCAAACTGCCCCAAAGTGAAATTGGTTGTTTTCAAGGATTCATATGCTCATACATATGCGGTAAGCAATGATATCGAATTTGAATTGAAATCGGGTAACACAGAGCCGACAAATCCTCCCGTAACCGAAAAAACAATAGCTTCCGTTTCGGTTGCCAAGCTTCCTAAAAAAACAAGCTATTACTATAAAGATGCAATTGACACATCAGGCCTTGAACTTGAGGTTGTTTATTCGGACGGAAGCAGAGAAACAGTCAAGGAAGGCTACAGCATCAGCCCCGCAACCTGCACGGAAAGAGGCAATCAGACAGTGAAGGTTGCATATCAGGGCAAAACTGCTGAATACAATGTCACCGTTTCATTTGCATGGTGGCAGTGGATAATCTGGTTTATTGCGTTCGGTTTCCTTTGGTATTAATGCAGGATTTTAAAACGAAAAATGCATAAACTATTGCATTATTATTCGTTTTAGGTTATAATCAACAAGTAAACTGAATCACGGATGTCTGATTTATTCAGAATCGGGGTTCGAAATAACAGGAGGTTAACAAAATGAAGAAAAAGTTATCAATCGCTCTTGCTCTCATCCTTGCTTTTGCAATGATTATTTGCACAGCTTGTGGCGGCGGCGAAACACCGGATGAACCCAGCAACAACGGCGGCGACCTTTCAACAATCAGCATCAACGTAGGCACAGGCGGCTCAACCGGTACATACTATGGTTTCTGCAACGTTATTTCTTCTCTTCTCAAGGAAAAGACCGGTGCAAACCTTATGATTCAGTCATCAGGTGCATCAAAGGCTAACATTCTCAACATCGAAGACGGTATTGTTGACATGGCTATCGTTCAGAACGACGTTATGGACTATGCTAACAACGGCACATCACTCTTCTCAGATGTAGGCGCTATCGACAGTTTCTCAACTCTCGGTGCAGCATACGCAGAAGTTTGCCAGATCGTTGCAAAGGCTGATTCAGGCATCAAGACTGTTGCTGACCTCAAGGGCAAGAAGGTTTCAGTAGGCGACAGCGGCAGCGGTGTTGAATTCAACGCTCAGCAGATTCTCGGCGCATACGACATCACATTCGAAGATATTGACAAGCAGAACCTCAGCTTCCAGGCATCAGCTGATGCTCTTAAGGACGGCAAGATTGATGCTTTCTTCTGCACAGCAGGCGCACCCACAGTTGCTATCACAGACCTTGCAACAACAACAGGTATCGTTCTTGTTGAAATCGATGCAGAGCATCTTGCAAAGCTTCAGGCTGATTACGGCTTCTATGCAGCGTACACAGTTCCCGCAGGAACATATACAGGTATTGATGCAGATGCAACAACAGTTGCAGTTAAGGCTACATTCATCGTAAGCAACGACCTTGACGAGGAAACAGTATATCAGCTCACAAAGGCTATCTACGAAAACAAGGACGAATACTCACACGAAAAGGCTTCCGAAATGAGCCTTGAATATGCAGTTTCAAGCATCTCGGTTCCCTTCCATCCCGGTGCAGAAAGATACTTTAAAGAGGTTGGCGCTATCAGCTGATGAGCTGCAGGCATTCTGCTGACTTCAAAAAAAGGTTAATCGCAGCAGCCGTTTTAATGGTATTCATTACAGCGGCTGCTTTTGTTGTAAATATGCTCACGGCTGAATATCTGATTATGTATGATTCGGATACCGGGAAAAGATACATAACAGAAAAAGCTGATGACGGACTTATGTTTTCTGTGGAGTTTGTCCATTCGGTCAATCAGACTCCCGTCAAAGATACTTACATAATCGAAAACGGTGAAATCCGTGCGTATTCAACAACCTACCGATCCTTCGGTGCAGGTGTTCAGACCGCACTTGAAGGCAACCAAAAAATGACCTATGATGACGAGGGGAATATGGTCATCACGGGCTTCGATATAACCTACGACCCTTTGAGATATATTGTCGGAACGGTTTCCGACCATATTCTCACCTTTGGCGGTGAGGAAATAAGTCTCAGGAGCCTCTGCGGCAGAAACGCAAAGGTGGTTTTTGAGATTTGTACCGCAGCAGAAATTCTGACGAAAGGAATGTGATTAATGTCAGATGTAAACACAAAGCCCATTGGTATGCAGGCCGATGAGGATGAAGTTATTGACGTAGACAAACTCATGGCGGAGTTTGATAAAGAATCCAACACCCGCCATTTTTCAGGTGTATTTCAGAAAATAATCAAAATCGCTATGGTTCTGTTTTCTCTTTATGTTATGTTGGACGGCTGGACCGGAACAATGGAAGAAAGGCAGAAGATGGCGTGGTTTATAGGCATCATTGTTTTCTTTGCCTATATTCTTTATCCCGTAAGCAAAAAGGAAAAGATGAGAGTCAACCGTGTACCGTTCTATGATTATATTTTTGCGGTGCTGGGTGCAGGTTCATTCTTCTATTATGCAATCAACTGTCAGGCAATCGTTGACAGAGCATCAAGAATCACAGAGCTCGACATAGCAATTGCCATTATCGGCACAATTCTTCTTTTCGAAGCTTGCCGAAGAGTTGTTGGTCTTCCGATTGTCTGCGTCTCTGCGGCATTTATCGCCTATGCATTCATCGTCGTTGACCGTAACCCATTGAGAGTTATTATGTATAAGCTTTTCTACACAACGGAAGGCATTGCGGGTACTCCTCTTAATGTTTGCGCATCGTTTATTGTACTTTTCATTATATTTGCATCGTTCCTCGAGCAGTCGGGTATCGGCGCATTCTTCGTTGATCTTGCAAACTCAATCGCAGGCAAGGCAACAGGCGGCCCTGCAAAGGTTGCCGTTATCTCGAGCGCAATGGAAGGTATGTATTCGGGTTCATCCGTTGCAAACACCGTCGGCAGCGGCTCGGTTACAATCCCCACAATGAAGCGTTGCGGCTATAAACCCGAATTTGCAGCGGCTGTTGAAGCGGCGGCATCAACCGGCGGTCAGATTATGCCCCCGATTATGGGTGCGGCGGCATTCCTTATGACGGAATATACGGGACTTCCCTATTCACAGATAGCAATTGCCGCTATCCTTCCCGCTGTTCTTTATTTTACAGGCATCTTTATGATGATTCACTTTGAAGCCAAGAAGCTCGGTCTTAAGGGTCTTCCTAAGGAAGCAATCCCCAACTTCTTCAAGCTTCTTTTCACAAAGGGATATCTTCTTCTTCCTGTTGTTGCACTCGTTCTTGCGATGAACTCTTTCTCACCCGCAAAGTCGGCGATTATTGCAATCCTTGTTGCAATCGGTGTGAAATTTGTTGAAGGTGCAATCAAATCAATTGCACATAAGAAATTTGAATTTGAGTTCAAGCTCTATATTCAGTCGCTCGCAAACGGCACAAAGAATGCAATCGGCGTTGCTCTCGCTTGTGCGGTTGCAGGTTGTATCTCGGCTATGGTTCAGCAGACAGGTCTTGCCAATGTGCTTTCGGCACTTGTTCAGTCAGCAGCCGGAATTCATCCCATCTTTGCTCTCGGACTTACTATGATAATGTGTATTGTGCTTGGTATGGGTGTTCCCACAACAGCTAACTACGTTATTATGGCATCAATGGTTGCTCCCATCATTATGAGAAGCCTGAGCGTTCCTGTTCTTGCGGCGCATATGTTCGTGTTCTACTTCGGTATCGTAGCCGATATCTCACCGCCCGTTGCTCTTGCGGCTTATGCAGGCTCAGCAATTGCAAAGTCGAATCCGATGAAAACGGGTGTTACGGCAACACGTCTTGCATTTACCGCATTCATCGTTCCCTATATCTTCGCTTTCAGCCCCGAAATGCTTATCATCGGCTCTGACAAACCCTGGTATGATATCGTTCTTCTTGTCATAACAGCTCTCTGCGGTATTTACATTATTTCCGCAGGTATGGAAGGCTATATGTTCAAGCATATGCCCGTATGGGAAAGACTTATGGCTCTTGCGGGCGGTCTGCTGATGGTTATTCCCGGCTGGGAAACAGATATCGCAGGCGTAGCGCTGATGATTCTTGTCATTCTTCTCCAAAAAATCGGAGAGAAGAAAGACAAAAACAAATCAACTGCCAAAGCAGCGTAAAACAAAAACTCCGAGGTTCAGACCTCGGAGTTTTTCAATTTATCCAGATATTCTTTATCTTTCTTGGCAAGTTCTGCTTTTTCAAGCATATCGGGTCGGCGTTCAAGCGTGCGTTTAAGACTCTGCTCACGCTGCCACTTCTCGATATTGGCATGATGCCCCGAAATCAGAACGTCGGGCACTTTTTTGCCGTGCCATTCATAGGGTCTTGTGTACTGCGGATGCTCAAGAAGACCTGAATAGTGGCTTTCAAGAGTGAATGCATCCTCGTTTGCAAGAACTCCGGGCAGCATCCTCGAAATGCTGTCGGCAAGGATAAGTGCGGGCAATTCACCGCCGGTTAAAACGTAATCGCCGATTGAAATTTCTTCGTCAACGATTTCGTCGATAACACGCTGGTCAATGCCTTCGTAGTGACCGCAGAGAAGAGCAACATTATCGAGCTGCGAAAGCTCTTTGACTCGTTCTTGATTTAGCACCTTGCCTTGCGGTGAAAGGTAAATAAGATGCGGTTTTGCGCCGATTTTTTCGCAGAGTGCCGTGTAGCAGTCATAAATCGGTTGAGTTTGCATTATCATACCCGTGCCGCCGCCATAGGGTGCATCGTCAACTCTGTTGTGCTTATCGAGAGTGTAATCTCTGATATTGTGACAGTTGATTTCAACGCATCCGTTGGCTCTTGCTCTGCCGATAATACTCTCACCGAGCACGCTTTCACACATCTCCGGAAAAAGGGTTAAAATATCAATCCTCATTGTCAAAAATACCTTTCAGCGGTTTTATAACAACACGGTTTGCCGCAACATCGGTTTCGATTACAACATCTGGAATTGACGGTATAAGGTATTCCTTACCGCTTTCATCCTTGATGTGCCACACGTCATTTGCACCCGTTGTACTTACATCAGAAAGAGTTCCATAAATCTTTTCGGGATTATCCGCATCATAAACGGTGCATCCGATAAGCTCTGCGATGAAATATGTTCCCTCGGGAAGCTTTGCATCGCTGCGCTTCATATAAAGAATCTTTCCTCTCATTTTCTGAGCAGCTTCAACGGTGTCTATACCAGAAACCGTCAACAAAACAATATTGCCGTGCGGTCTTGCAGATTTAATCTGCGCGGCACAGCTTCCATTGCTGTCGTAGTATAGAGTTTTAAACTTACATACAAAATCGGGCGAGTCGCACCACGGATTCACACGCATTTCGCCGCGTACGCCGTGAGTGCCGACTATTTCTCCGATTTCAAGAAAATTCTTAATCAATTTCTACAACTACCCTTGCATTCTGACGGGTTGCCGCCGCACGCATAACGGTACGGATAGCCTTGGCGATTCTGCCCTGCTTGCCGATAACTCTGCCCATATCTTCTTCACCGACGTGGAGGTGATAGACGATTGTGCCGTCTTCAGCAGGTTCGTCAACGGTAACTGTTACCGCTGCGGGATCGTCAACAAGACCCTGTGCAATGCTGACAAGTAAATCTTTCATTGGATTACCTCGCTCTTTATCCTTTGTGGATTAAAGAACGCCTTCCTTCTTAAGGATAGCCTTAACAGTGTCTGTGGGCTGTGCGCCGTTTGCAATCCACTGCTTTGCCTTTTCAGCGTCTACCTTAACTTCTGTGGGAGTTGCAACGGGATTGTATGTGCCGATTTCTTCGATGAATCTGCCGTCACGGGGATATCTTGAATCTGCAACAACGATACGATAGAAAGGTGCCTTCTTTGCGCCCATGCGGCGAAGTCTGATTTTTACTGCCATGATAAATTCCTCCAAAAAATATTATGTGAATTTAATTAATATATAATGTATCAGCTTTTTGCTGGATTACATTCCGAACTGTGATGGATCGAAGCCCTGAGGCATTCTGAATTTCTGCTTTCTGCGGCGTTTACCGCCCTTTTTGCCGCCCATCTGCTTGAACATTTTCTGCATCTGTCTGAACTGAGCGAGAAGTCTGTTAACTTCTTCAATCGGCTGACCGCAGCCTGCGGCGATTCTCTTTTTGCGAGAGGGGTTAATGATATCGGGGTTAGCGCGTTCCTGTGCTGTCATCGAGTAGATGATAGCCTTCATTCTGTCGAACTTACGCTCATCAACCTCAATATCTTTTGCTTTGTTGCCGATTCCGGGAATCATTGCCAGGATATCCTGAAGTGAACCCATTTTACGGATTTGGTCAAACTGGTCAAGCAAATCGTTGAGATCGAATTTGTTCTGTAAAAGCTTCTTCTCAAGCTCTTCCGCTTTCTTTTCATCGATTGCCATTTCGGCTTTTTCGATGAGCGAAAGAACGTCGCCCATACCGAGAATTCTTGAAGCCATTCTGTCGGGATGGAAAGCATCGAGGTTTTCAAGCTTTTCGCCCGTACCGACAAACTTGATGGGTTTGCCCGTTACGGCTCTTGCCGAAAGAGCGGCACCGCCTCGGGTATCACCGTCAAGCTTTGTGAGAATTAAGCCGTCAATTCCGAGCGCTTCATCAAACGATGTTGCAACGTTAACGGCATCCTGACCGGTCATAGCATCAACTACAAGAAGAATCTCGTGAGGTTTTGCTTCGGCTTTGACAGCCTTAAGCTCATTCATAAGTTCTTCATCTATATGGAGACGGCCTGCTGTGTCAAGAATAACATAGTCGTGGCCATGGTCCTTTGAGTAAGCGATTGCTTCTTTCGCAATTTTAACGGGGTCGCTCTGACCCATTTCAAAAACCGGTGCGCCGACCTGCTCGCCGACAACCTGAAGCTGCTTGATAGCAGCGGGACGGTAAATGTCACACGCAACGAGAAGGGGACGGTGGTTTTCGTTTTTAAGTTTAAGAGCAAGCTTTGCGCAGTGAGTGGTTTTACCTGAACCCTGCAGACCGCACATAAGGATAACTGTCGGCGGGTGGCTTGCATATGCGAGGCGGCTTTGGGTTCCGCCCATAAGACTCACAAGCTCCTCCTTAACGATTTTGATAACCATCTGTGAAGGAGTGAGGCTTTCCATAACCTTTTCGCCGATGGCTTTTTCGGTTACGGTGTTTGTGAAATCCTTGGCAACTTTATAGTTAACGTCAGCTTCGAGCAGAGCCATACGGACTTCACGCATCGCACTGCGTACATCGGCTTCGGTAAGGCTGCCCTTGCTACGCAGATTTTTAAACGCAGATTCGAGTCTGTCTGAAAGACCTTCAAATGCCAATTGTTTCACCCCTTATATATAATGTAATAGAAATTTAATATGTATCTCAGCTTTCGAGAAGTGCCATTGCAGCGGCTTTGATGCGAACGCTGCAATCGTTGATTTCCTTTGAGAGGCTGTGGCGCAGATTGTATTCTGAAATCTGGTTTGAGCATTCGATGATTTCATCGAGGCTGCGTTTCATGTCCTCGAAACGTTTTGCAACGCCAAGACGGTTTTCCATTTCCTGAAGCTGGGTTTCCGCACGCTTGATTGCATCACGCACACCTTGACGGGTAATGCCTTCGTTTTCTGCAATTTCGGAGAGTGAAAGGTCGTCGTTATAGTAGTATTCCAAAAAATCACGTTGCTTGGCAGTAAGCATTTCACCGTAGAAATCTATCAGCACTGCCATCTCATAATTCTTTGCCACTTCTGACCCTCCTTTCTCTCAAAATAACTTGTTTTTTATGTCGTAAAGGCAAAAATAAAGAACCTCCGACGCATACAGCGTCTGAGAATTCTAACGCCGAAAAAAGCTGACCTGTAAAGCATATCCGCTTTACAGGTCGTTATTATACTAAATATTAAGGCATATGTCAAGTGTTATTTTTGACCGATTTTCACGACTTTTTCACCTTTTTCTCACTTTTTATCCAAAAAGATGTGGAAAAAACCATAGATTGTGGAAAAACTTGGTTTAAAACACAAGATGTATCCACTTTTTCACGTTCATAAAGTGGAAAACTTTTTTACACGTATCCGGTGTTCAGTGCGTGTAAAGTGATATACCTTTACAAAATCACTTTAAAACAACAATTGTAACGCCGTCTTCGCCCTCGCCGTAAACGCCGAGTCTGCTCGACTTGACATAGGGAGAAGCTTTGAGATAACGGGTAACGGCGGTTCTCAGTGCACCCGTGCCCTTGCCGTGGACAATTGTAAACTCATTAAGCCCTGTGCGAAGGCCCATATCGATGAATCTGTCGAGTTCAATCAAACAGTCGTCAACAGTCATACCTCTCAGGTCAAGGCGCGTTGAAGCCGCCATATTAAGTCTGCTGTCGCCCTGAAGCCTTGCGGTGGATTTGGTTTCTTTTTTCTTTGGTGCGTTTTCGCAGAGTTTGAGGTTTGAAAGCTTGACCCTTGTTTTTATTGAGCCTGCCTGCACCTCAACATTGCCGTTTTTGTCGGCAGGAGAGAGCACCTTTGCTGTTTTTGCAATATCACGGATAATAACCGTATCGCCTGCAACGAGCGGACGGGGAAGTACATAATCTTTGTCATCATCCTCAATTCCGATAATCGGGTCGGCAGCGGAGTCGATGGATTCAATGCCTTTTTTAACGAGCGATTTTGCGCGTCTTGCAAGCTCTGCGGCATCTTTTGTTTTCTGCTGTTCTTTTTTGAGCTTGTCAAGCTCCTGCATAAGTGCATACGCTTCACGCTTCGCCTGTTCAACAACTTTAAGTGCCTGAGATCTTGCCTTTTCAAGCTCTTTTTCACGAAGAACGGCAATCTCTTCTTTCAGTTTTTCAGCATCTGCTTTTTCTTTATCAGCCTTATCCGAAAGCTGTTTTGCACGTCCGTATTCATCTTCCATACGGCGGCGTGTTTCTTCGAGCTTGTCAACAACATTCTCGAATGCTTTGTTTTCACTTGAAACAAGTTCCGTTGCTCTGTTGATAACAGACATGTCAAGTCCGAGCTTTTCGCTGATTGCAAGCGCATTTGATTTGCCCGGTACACCGATAAGAAGTCGGTAAGTCGGGCGAAGCGTTGCAACATCGAATTCACAGCATCCGTTTTCAACTCTCGGAGTTTCGAGTGCATATGCCTTCAGCTCCGCATAGTGTGTTGTTGCTGCGATTTTTGCTCCCTTAAAATGAAGCGATTCAAGAATTGCGATTGCAAGCGCCGCACCCTCGACGGGGTCTGTGCCTGCACCGAGTTCGTCAATGAGAATAAGGCTTTTTTCGTCGGCTTCGTTAAATATATCGATGATGGTTGTCATATGAGCCGAGAAGGTTGAGAGCGACTGCTCAATCGATTGCTCGTCACCGATATCCGAAAGTATTTTATCAAATACTGAAATTTCGCTTCTGTCACCTGCAGGTATCATAAGTCCGCACATTGCCATCATCGAGAGCAGACCGAGTGTTTTGATTGAAACGGTTTTACCGCCCGTGTTGGGACCCGTGATAACAAGAGTGTCAAAATCCTTGCCGAGCATAATGTCAACCGGTACAACTTTTTTCGGGTCGATGAGAGGATGTCTTGCCGCGCGGAGATTTACGATTCCCTTATCATTGAGGATCGGAGGAGCGGCTTTTATCTTGTAGGCATACTGCGCTTTTGCAAAAATAAGATTGAGTTCAAGCGCACATTCGTAGCTGTCTTTTATGCTTTGTGCGAAATCACCTGCGGCAGCGGAAAGCTCTGCAAGGATACGCTCAATCTCTTCACGTTCCTTTGTCTGAAGAACGCGGATTTCGTTGTTTGCCTCAACAACCGCCATCGGTTCAATGAATACAGTTGCTCCGCTTGCCGAGGTATCGTGAACAAGACCTGCAACTTCGTTACGGTATTCGTTTTTTACGGGCACAACGTATCTTCCGTTACGCTGGGTGATAATGTTTTCCTGAAGATATTTTGAGTGGACCTGAGAACGTGAAAATTTTTCAAGCTGTTCTCTGACCTTTGCTTCCTGACGGCGGATTTTGCGTCTGATATCCGCAAGGGTCGGGGATGCATTGTCTGAAATTTCTTCTTCTGAAATAATCGCATTAAAAATTGCGGTTTCAAGATATTTGTTGGGCGAGAGTGCATTGAAAAGAGGGTCAAGCACGCTCTGAACACCCGCGTTTGATGCTCTCCATTGAGAAAGAGTTCGGATAACTCTGAGAACACCGCCGATGTCAAGAAGCTCCCTTGTGTTGAGAACACTTCCTGCGTTTGCGCGGCTGAGTGCATTATTAACATTTTTAAGACCGCCAAAGGACGGGCCTCCGAAACGTGCAAGAAGCATATGTGCATCTGCGGTCTGGTTAAGCAAAGCCCTTGCGAGGTCAAGATTGCTTTCAGGCTTCAGATGCAATGCATTGTAGCGTGCATCGTCACAGCTTGTGAATTCTGCAAGCCTTTCAAGCACCTTGTCAAATTCAATTGACTTTGCGTGTTTATCGAATGAATTCATTTAAAAATCTCCTTGCTTTTAAAGTGCAAGAGCATATTATTGTTCTTCTTCGGTTGTTTCTTCTTCCGTAACGATTTCACCGTTTTCATCGGTAATGGGTTCGGTTGTGATGATTTCGCCGTTTTCGTCCGTTACGGGAACGGTTTCCTCGACAGCGGGGATAGTGGTTTCAGCAGGTTCGGTTTCGGTGGGCTGTTCCTCTCTGTGTTTGGTTGTTCCGATAACCTCATTGCCATCTGTTGACTGAATGGAAGAAACATACATCATTCCGCCGCTTCTTTCGCGGAGAGTGATTTTCATATATTTGTCGGCTTCTGGTGCGGTGTATTCGCCGTCCTCAACCTGAACCCAGGCGCTGTTGCCGATATATCCGACGCTGAGAATGAGTGAACTACCCTGCTTTTCAATCTCATAGACCTTCGGAGTGTAGGCAGATTCAACGCCCGTGATGGGAAGAATATAGCTCTTGAGTGCGGCATCGTATGTTATGTCATAATCGCTCATATCGATTGATGAATGCATCGATGCAATGTCGATTTCCGTTCCGAAAAGGCTGACAAAATATTTTTCGATATCAGCCTGCGGAACAACGATTCCGAAGTTCTCGCCCTCGGAATAGGGGTATTTATCTGCGCCGTCCTCGCTCATAAGAAGAGCCCAGACTGCGCTGTTGAGAAGCTGTGAAACATCTGCCTGAGTGAGGTCGTCAAACGGGTCGGGGTCAAACATTACAACGGGCTTGAGCATCTGCTCGTATTCTCTTTTGTCGGCAGTTTTATCCGTCAGATTCTTAACAGTATCAACGGAAAAGTTTACTGCGGCGATAAGACCTATTATTGCCAGAATAACCGTGAGAACACCGAGAGGAAATGCAAGCTTATTCTTTTTTGTTTTTTTAGTTGCCATATTTTTCACCATCCGTTAACGAATCTGACCGTTGCCGCTGATAACATATTTTGAGCTTACCATATGAGCGATGCCAAGAGGACCTCTTGCGTGAAGCTTTTGAGTGGAAATGCCAATTTCTGCACCGAAGCCGAATTCTCCGCCGTCGGTAAAGCGTGTTGAAGCGTTCACATAGACTGCAGCAGCATCGACCTCTGCCTTGAATTTTTCTGCGGCGGCGTAGCTGTCGGTGATTATCGCTTCGCTGTGCCCCGTGCCGTGTTCTGCAATATGAGCAATCGCTTCATCGATATCGGCAACGGTTTTAATGCTGATGATGTAGTCGAGATATTCTGTGTCCCAATCCTCGTCGGTTGCGGGAATTGCATAGGGAAGAATCTCGCAGACCGCCTCGTCGCCTCTGATTTCAACATTCTTTTCTTTAAGTGCTTCGCCGATAACAAGAAGCGCATCCTCAGCAATATCCTTATGAATCAGAAGGCTTTCACAAGCGTTGCAGACGGAAACTCTCGAAGCTTTTGCGTTTGCAACAATGCTTGCCGCCATTTCTATATCAGCATCGCAGTCAACATAAACGTGGCAGTTACCTACACCTGTTTCGATAACGGGTACGGTTGCGTTTTCAACAACGGAACGGATAAGACCCGCACCGCCTCTGGGGATAAGAAGGTCAACATAACCGTTGAGCTTCATAAGCTCTGTTGCTGCCTGCCTTGAGATGTTGTCAATAAGAATAATGCAGTCCTCGGGCAGACCCGATTCCGCAAGAGCATTTCTCATAACAGTCGCAACAGCCTTGTTGGAATTGATGGCTTCTTTGCCGCCTTTGAGAATTACAGAATTGCCTGCTTTAAGGCAGATTGCAGCCGCATCTGCGGTGACGTTGGGCCTTGCCTCAAAAATAACAGCAATAACTCCGATGGGTACTGCAACTTTTTCTATTTTGAGTCCGTTGGGACGTGTTTCGCCCCAGAGAACCTTGCCTATGGGATTTTCGCTTGATGCAACCTGACGCATACCTTGAGCCATACCCGAAATACGGTCATGGGTGAGGGTAAGACGGTCAATCATTGCCTGCGCCATATCATTTTCGGATGCGGCACGGATATCTTTTGAATTTTCTTCAAGAATATAATTTGCATTTTTTTCGAGAGAATTTGCGATTGCGTTCAGTGCCTTGTCTATTACGGCACCGCCTGCCTTTGAAAGTTCTCTTTGTGCCTGCTTTGAGCGTGCACCTATGTTAATCATATCACTCATTTTAAATTCTCCTTCTGTGCCTTGAAAAGAGTACCGATTTGTCTGCCGTCAATGAGCTTGTATAAATCTTCGGGGTCGCTGCCATTCATAACAACGGTATCGATTCCCGCCTCTGTTGCAATCTGAGCCGCGTGAAGCTTGGTTATCATTCCGCCCGTGCCTCTGCTTGTGCCCGTGCCGCCCGCAAGGGCAAGTATTTCATCGGTTATCTCGTCAACGCTGTGTATAAGTACCGCATTTTCGTCCTCTCTGGGATTTGCGCTGAAAAGGCCGTCAATGTCGGTGAGGATAATGAGAGTATCGGCATCAACAATTTTTGCAACGTGAGCCGAAAGACTGTCGTTATCGCCGAAAACGATTTCTTCAACCGCAACGCTGTCATTTTCGTTAACGATGGGAATTGCATTGTATTCAAAAAGCTTCATAAATGCGTTGTGAAGATTGCCGTGGCGTTCTTCATTTTCAAAGTCACCCTTTGTAACAAGGAGCTGACCCGTGATATTTCCGAATTCTCCGAAAAATTTATCGTAAAGGAACATCAGCTCACACTGACCGACGGTTGCCGCAGCCTGTCTGCCCGGAGTATCTTTCGGTCTTTCTTTAAGACCGAGTTTTCCGACACCTACTCCGATTGCACCCGAAGTAACGAGCGCAACCTCAATGCCTGCGTTTTTCAGGTCGCTGAGCACCTGAGCAAGCTTTGAAAGGCGGCGGATATTTATTTTTCCCGTGTCATAGGTCAGAGTTGATGTGCCGACTTTGACAACGATACGTTTGATTTCTTTTCTGTTAATCATCGGGGTAACTTCCTTTATATATCCAAGATTTCTTTGTAGGCTTTTTTCGTTTTTGTTTTACCTGCCACGCAGAGTGAAATTTTTGAAAAATCGAAAATCTCATCTGCTGTTTTTCTTATGTCATCGAGTGTTACGGAACGGATATTTTTGATAACTTCATCCTCGGTAATCACCTTGCCGTAGAGAAGAAGATTTCTGCCGTTTCTTGATGTTCGGGCTGAGATGCTTTCAAGGTCCATAACAAATCCCGCAACCGCCTGCTCCTTTGCTCTGGAAAGCTCTTTTTCGGTAACGGTTTTGCTGAATTCGGAAATGATACGGAGTGTTTCGCGGATTGCCTGCTTTTCCGATTTTTCGTTAAGACCCATATTTACAGCAAATACACCCGATTTCAGGTAAGAAACCGAAAAGCTGTCAACGGAGTAAACAAGACCGAGCTTCTCTCTCAGGTGCTGGAAAAGTCTTGATGACGATGCGGCACCAAGAATTGAAGAAATGAGAAGAGTATCCTCTCTGCGCTTATCGCCAAGCGGGATGCCGGGGAAACCGATGACAAGCTGGTTCTGCATAAATTTTCTTTTAACCGTGGTGATACCCGAAAAATATTCCGCTTTATCGGGGTTGAGTGGGAAGTTAGTGTTGACCATTCCCGAAAAATATTTTTTGCATATGCTGAGCACGGTTTCTTCGTCGAAGTTTCCGCCGATGCTGATAACCGTTCTTTCGGGAACATAAAATTTGTTCAGATGAGCAACAAGTTTTTCTTTTGTGACCGAATCAACTGTTTCTTCCGTGCCGAGAATATTGGAGCCAAGCATACTTTCACTCCAAATACTTTTATAAAAAGTGTCCGCACACAAATCCTCGGGGCTGTCGTTATATAGTGCAATTTCTTCCTTGATAACGCCTTTTTCAAGCTCGATATCTTTTTTGTCAAGCTTCGGATTCATAAGCATATCGCAGATGATATCCAGCGCTTTTGGTGCGTGTTCTGAAAGAGTGTGAGCATAAAAGCACGTTATTTCTTTTGCTGTATATGCGTTGAGAATTCCGCCGATTTCATCCATTTCAACGGCAATGTCAAGTGCTGAGCGGGTATGAGTACCTCTGAAAAGTATGTGTTCGATAAAATGTGAAAAGCCTGAGGTTTCGGGTGTTTCGTAACCCGAACCGCTTGCAACCCACGCACCGAGCGAGCAGGTTTTTGCGTTTTCATTTTTTTGTGTTATTATTCTCAGACCGTTGTCGAGAGTGATGATTTTTGATCTATCTGTCATTATGTTAACCCTGCTTGTTTTCAAAAATAAGATTAATGGAGCCGAGTGTGATTCTGTCTCCCGAAACAAGAAGCGACTTCTTTTCAACGGAGTTTCCGTTAACGATTACGGGAGTGCCTGAACGGATTCCCGTTATGTACCATCCGTCTTTGGTGCAGATGATTACTGCGTGAACCTTTGAAACGGTTGGATAGTTCAATATTATGTCGCAGTTTTTATGCCGTCCGACCGATGTTTCACGGCTCACGAGCGGATAAACGTCTCCGTTGACCGTGTTGATGAGCCTTGCTTTTCCGAGAGATACGGGTCTGCGTTTGAAAAGAGCGGAAAAGCAGAGAATCAGAACGGCAACAGCGAGAACGGGCAGCATATAGTGCGCAGTTTCAAATACAAGTTCTTGCATAAACTTCTCCATTATAAAATGTTATATATAATAAATAATATCATTGCACCGCATAAAAGTCAATGATTATAAAGCTAATTAACATTCTGTTCAAAGAACTGTTTGACAATCGGCACACTAACGGTTAAAATATAGTATTATAAATCTTTAATTAGGATGTATCGGAATGAAAAAATACGACCTGATTGTTGTCGGCGGATGTTCTGCGGGAATTGTTGCGGCAATCAACGCAAAGCGCCTTTATCCCGAAAAAAGCGTTGCCGTTCTTGAAAAGCTTCCGAGAATCGGAAAAAAGATTCTTGCAACGGGCAACGGAAAGTGTAACCGCACAAACCTTAACGCCCTTTCTCACCCTTACGCAAACAGCGGCTTTGTTAAGCCTGCTTTTGAAAAATATTCGCCCGAAAAGATAATTGATTTTTTCGGCTCAATGGGTTTGCTCTGTTATGCCGACGATGAAGGCAGGGTTTATCCCAGGAGCAATGCAGCAGCTTCGGTGCTTGATGTGCTCAGGTTTGAGACTGAAAGGCTTGGGATTGCAATTATAACCGATACACCGATAACAAAAGCAGAAAAGAAAAACGGACTGTTTACGCTTAACAATGAATTTTCGGCTGAAAAGCTGATTATTGCCTGCGGAGGCAAGGCATCTCCATCACAGGGCTCTGACGGCAGCGGCTATCCGCTTGCTAAAGCTTTCGGTCACAGCTTAACAAAGCTTTATCC
>JAZNHM010000220.1:0-19919 GCA_045576955.1 Acutalibacteraceae bacterium
ACATAACCATTCCTGACAGTGTTAAAACTATTGGAATTTCAGCGTTTTATTTTTGCACTAATCTTGAGAACATAACAATTTCTGATTCTGTTACAATTATTGAGGATTTAACATTTACCGGATGTACTAAATTAAAAAGCATAAATTTCGGCAGAGGAACAACCTGCATCGGCAGCTATTCTTTCCGTAATTGTGACAATATTGAAAGTATAATTATTCCAAAAAATGTAACTGAAATCCGCAGTTATGCCTTTTTTGAATGCTCAAATATAAGCGATGTTTACTATACAGGAACAGAAAATGAATGGAATGATATTTCAATTGGCAAATACAACGAGCCATTGCTCAATGCAACAATTCATTTTAACTATGAACTTGAAGAAGAAACACCTACGACCGGCTCGTGCGGAGATAATCTGATATGGATATTTGATGAATCAACCGGTACTCTTACCGTCAGTGGTACAGGTGATATGACTGATTGGACAAGTACTTCTACTCCGTGGATTTCCTTTATCGATTCAATCAGAGCAATCACCATTGAAGATGGTGTCACTTCTGTCGGTTCTTTTGCGTTTGCATTAATGCCAAATCTTGAATCGGTAAGTATCCCTGAGAGCATAACAAGTATCAGAGCTAATGCGTTCCATAATTGTAATAATTTGACAGATGTTTATTTTCATAGTAATAAAGAAGTTTGGAATAGTATCACAATAAATTCAGGCAATGAATGCTTGATTAACGCAAACATTCATTATGCTTTCAATAACATAACATGGAATGTTGACGGTGAAGCAACGGTTCAATATGTCAAGTCGGGTGATGTAATTGTTGCACCTGCAGATCCCATAAAGGAAGGATTTACTTTTATTGGTTGGATTCCTGAAGTTCCCGATGTTATGCCTGAACATGACCTTGTATTTACCGCAACATGGAGATCGAATGTTTCTTCAAGCGGAACCTGCGGTGAGAACCTGACTTGGACATTCGACGGATTAACAGGAACTCTTACCGTCAGCGGTACCGGCAAAATGTATGATTGGGCAGATTCTTCTGAAACACCTTGGTATGCTTTGAAAGACACTGTAAATAATCTTGTTGTTGAAAGCGGTGTAACGAGTGTAGGTACAAATGCATTCAACTCATTTACGGCAGTTGAAACTTTAACTGCACCAAGCTCGGTTTCTAAAGTAAATGATAATGCTTTTGGTAATTCGACAAATCCTTTGGTAATTTTTTATAAAGGTACAGCAACACAGCGCAACAGTATCGATATCAGCACGATCGGTAACAATTTCTTATATATCAATGCTTCAATTCATTTTTCCAATGTTCAGATAACGTGGAATGTTGACGGAGAAAAGACTGTTGTTATCGGCGAACCCGGCGATAAAATTATCCATCCCGAAAATCCCGTCAAGGAGGGCTATGCCTTCGCCGGCTGGACTCCCGCTGTTCCCGATGTTATGCCCTATAATGACCTCGTATTTATGGCAACTTGGGAAGAAGCGCCAAAAGGCGACGGCACAGCTGAAAATCCTTATCAGATTACCGATAAATATGAGCTTGATGCGGTCAGAAACAATCTGGATGCACATTACATTCTGATGAACGATATCGAGTTCACCGAAGCTGACTTTGCCGAAGGCGGATTCAAGACTATCGGTTCATATTCCGAGCCATTCGCAGGCACTTTTGACGGCAATGGATATTCAATCAATAATTTAACAGTAATTCCTTATTCCATTTCAGAAGAATCCAACACTATTGGATTATTCGCTTCTTCAACGGGAACAATCAAAAATCTGAATCTCTTAAACATAAATATCAATAATTACACAAAATCGGGTGTCGAATGGTACTGTGGCGGAATTGCTGCATTTAGCAGCGGACACATCGAAAATTGCTCGACATCAGGAAAAATTGAGATTGATTTTGACGGCATTGATACCAATGTTTATGTAGGCGGTGTTTGCGGTAAATCAAGCGGAACGATTCTTAATTGCAGAAACTCTGTAAAAATCATAAGTCATACATACGACTGTGAAAGTCGCGTTGGAAGTTCAATTTCTTATGCAGGCGGTATATGCGGATACGGTACCGATATTTCTTACTGCTTTAATTCGGGCACTATACAAGCATCAATTATACGACCCCATGAAACCTACAGTGGTTGCTTTACTGCGGTATATGCAGGCGGTATTGCAGGCTTTTCCGACACTGTAATAACAAGTTATAACACGAGTAATATTTACACTACTGTTAAACCCTACGGTGGAAAATTGGAAAGCTATGCAGGTTGTATTGCAGGCGGCGTTACGGGATATGTAAAAGACTGTTATAATAACGGTGGTGTTCCAAGTGCAAAATTCGCACAAAACGGTGGCGGATCATACTCTTACGGAGAATATTCAATTCTCGGAAAATACGGCACAACAATCACCTGCTATAACGCAGGAGGAATTGAAGTTGGCGGAACTGAAACAAACTGTTATTGTATTAGTGATAAACCCAGCAATACCAATGAAAACACTTTCGGTTCGGAAAAGATGAAAAAACAGGAAAGCTATGTAGGGTTTGATTTTGATTACGTATGGTATATGCCCACATCGGGTAACTACCCCTATGCTATGCTCAGACCTTACGTACCGCCCGTTCCTTCAACTTCGGTTTCGTTTACAAACGAGACGGTTGAACTTGAAGTCAGCGATTCCAAAACTCTGGCGGTTGCTCTTGAACCCTCCGATTCAACAGACAGAATAACATATACCACATCCGACGACAATGTTGTGACTGTTGATAAATACGGAAAAATCACTGCATTAAACACCGGTACGGCAACAGTTACAGCCACAACTTCAAGCGGCCATTCTGCAAGCTGTACAGTTACCGTCACACCCAAAACATATCAGCTCACATGGAATGCTGACGGCAAAAAGACCGTTCTTTCACTGGAACCCGGTGATGCAATCGTCACACCTGCCGATCCTGTAAAAGATGGTTATACCTTTATGGGATGGAGTCCGAAAGTTCCTGAAGTTATGCCTGAAAATGACTTTGAATTAATTGCGGTATGGGACATAAATGTATATACAATCAGTTTTGAATTTGTAAACAAATCGTCTGATCCCGATGCGGTTGCTCCCGATATCGCTCTTCCTCAGGATATAACGGTTTTATACGGCGACATGTATATACTTCCCGCTGTTGCATTAAGCGGTTATTCATTTGATTGTTGGTTTACTGAAAAAGGAGTAAGATACCCCGCAAACTTTAACTATATAGTTAAAGAAGATACAACACTCTACTGTCATTGGTCTCTTGCAGACTACACCGTCAGCTTTAATGCAAATGGCGGTAACGAAATTGCAGATATTGTTTTGAAATACGGAAAGAGTGTAACGCTTCCGGCAACAACCCGTGACGGATATGATTTCATCGGTTGGTCCGACAGTTCCGGCAAAGTGTATTCTCCTGAGGCGGTATTTGTAATGTCTGCTAACGATGTTTTGTTAACCGCAGTATGGGGTAAGGTGTTAAAAGGCGATGGTACAGCTGAAAACCCCTATCGGATTCATGATAAATACGAGCTTGATGCGGTCAGATATAATTTGAATGCTCATTATATTCTTATGAATGATATTGAGTTTACCGAGGCTGACTTTGCCGAAGGCGGAGATTTTAAATACGGATTCACTATTATAGGTACACATAAAAATGTTTTCGCAGGTGTTCTTGACGGTCGTGGTTACTCAATTAAAAATATCCAATACAGAGGTATGAAAGTATTGTCGGGAGAATTAACTCACCGTTATTTAGGTTTGTTTGCAAAAAACACCGGCATGATCAAAAATATCAACTTCTGCGATATGAATATGTCGGTGAATTACAGCGATGGTACTTATATGTATATCGGCACAGTTGCAGGATATAATGAAGGAACTGTTGAAAACTGCAAAGCTTCCGGTGTTATGAATCTCAATTGCGGAAATAATGATACATATAATATTTTCGCGGGCGGTATTGTCGGGCGCTCTGCAGGAACAATAATCAACTGTCATAACAGTATGAATATAACTACCGACCTAAATGCAGGTGTAACCTGTTTGGGCGGTGTTTCAGGATTAAGCGTAGATATTTCCGGATGTTCAAACACAGGAACTATCTATGTTGTAGCATTTTCCGGAACGTCCGAAAGAGACGGAAACCTCAACGTAGGCGGAATTTGCGGTCACAGTAAAGATATAAATATGTGTTATAACACCGGTAATGTTACGGGATACCATACAGGTTTATATTATTCATACAGCCTGGCAGGCGGTATAAGCGGATTCACATTAACCGAAGTCGATTCATCCATAAGAAATTGCTATAATACGGGAAAAATTTATTCAGAGGCACACGGCGGACAGGGTTATATCCAATCGGCAAGTTACGGCGGTATTACTTCAAGGACAGGAGAAATTTATTTTTGCTATGACTTAGCCAATAAATCCATAGGTGGTTCGAAAACCAACCACTGCTGTTATTATCGTAATACGGCAGACACCGAAGATACAGGCAGAGGTGCAGGACGTGTTGATGGAAAAATGCGTCAGCAGAGTACTTTTATTGGTTTTGATTTTGATAATATTTGGTATATAACAAACGAAGGCGGATATCCTTATCCTCAGCTCAGAACAAATTCTCAAACAGGATTTATTCCCTCAACATCTGTTTCTTTTGAAAACGATTCGTTTGAGCTTGAAATCGGCAAAACCGCAACTCTCAATGTAACAGTCGAACCTGCTGACACAACAGACAGTATAACTTATTCTTCATCCGACGAAAATGTTGTTACTGTTGATGAAAACGGAGTAATCACTGCAGTCGGCACAGGTACGGCAACAATAACAGCAACAACTTCAAGCGGACATTCCGCAAGCTGTACTGTTACAGTAAAACCGAGTGAATATCAGCTTAAATGGAACATTGACGGTGAAATAACTGTTCAGTCTCTCAAAGCAGGCGATGCGATTGCTCTTCCAGAAACTCCAGTAAAAAAAGGCTATACATTCACCGGTTGGACTCCGGCTGTTCCGGATGTTATGCCCGAGAGCAATATCGAATTCACCGCGACATGGACCGCAAACAAATACAAGGTCAAGTGGAATATTGACGGAATGACTATGAGTCAGAGCATTGCTTACGGCTCGGAAATTCCTATTCCCGACGATCCCGAAAAAGACGGTTTTGAATTTGCAGGCTGGAGTCCTGCTATCCCCGAAACAATGCCTGCCGAAGATATCACATTTACTGCAATGTGGAATGCAAAGGGATATATCATCACTTGGGTTGTTGACGGTGTTGAAACTCAGACTGCCGTACCTTACGGAGATGTGATAACCGTTCCCGAAAATCCCGTTAAGGAAGGACATACATTCACCGAATGGGTTCCTGAGATTCCCGCAACAATGCCCGCAAACGATCTCACATTCACCGCAAACTTCAACGTTAACAGCTATTATGTAACCTGGATTGTTGACGGTTCGGCTACGGTGAGCAGAGTCAGATACGGAGAACCGATTGTTCCGCCTGCAAATCCCGTAAAAGACGGATTCCGATTTGTCGGATGGACTCCTGCAATACCTGCTGCAATGCCCGGCAATGATATGGCTTTTGTTGCAGTATGGAAAACAGACTATACCATTGATTTCTCGTTTGAGTCTGCGGATATTGAAATCGGCGGTACAACTCAACTTGAAGTTGTAATTTCGCCTGAACCGTCAACTCCGCTTGAAATTACATGGTCATCAAGCGATGAATCGGTTGCAACGGTTGATAAAAACGGTCTTGTAACTGCCGTTTCTTGCGGTTCTGCAATCATAACCGCCGAAGCAGACGGCAAAACAGCATTTATAACCGTGAATGTTGCTCACAAATATAATTCAGTAACAACTGAAGCAACCTGTACACAGAACGGATTAACGACTTACACTTGCACGGTCTGCGGTGATGTTTATACCGATAATGTTGTTAATGCAAAAGGACATTCATATAAAGAAACGGTTATTAACTCTACCTGTACTGGCACGGGTTATACACAGTACGAATGTACCGTTTGCGGTAATACATATACTGATAATGAAACTCCCGCAGCAGGCCATAAATACGATGCAATCGTAATCAAGCCCACCTGCACAACGGGCGGCTACACAATCAATATGTGTTCAGTTTGCGGTATGGCATATAAATCCGATGAAGTCGGCGCACTCGGTCATAATTATTCCGAAAAGGTTATTGAAGCAACCTGTATTTCGGACGGTTATACGGAACACACCTGCCTTAACTGCGGCGATTCATATCAGGATAACATTGTTGAAACGGGTGACCATAACCACGTTGCAACAAAGGTTATTGATGCAACATGCACCGCTGACGGATACACCGTTTATACCTGCACATATTGTGGAAATGAATATAACGGAGACACCGTTAAAGCAACAGGTCATAAGTTCACATCGGTTACTAATTCCGCAACCTGCACAAATAGCGGATATACATTAAGCACTTGCGACATATGCGGTTTTGCAAAAATTGAAAACCAGACAGAAGCGCTTGGCCATGAATATATAGACGAAGTTTTCCATGCAACTTGCGAAACGGGTGGTTACACCAAACACACCTGCCTGAGGGGCGACCACGTTTATATTTCCGATGAAACTCCCCTGCTCGGTCATAACTATGAAGCAACGGAAATCAAGGCAACGTGTATCCAGAACGGCTGTATCCTTAACATCTGTCTTAACTGCGGCAGAGTAAGCAAATCCGATGCGGTTCAGGCATACGGTCACAGCTTCAATAATTGGATAACCGTTACCGAAGCCGCGGAGAACACCGAAGGTTTACAGACAAGAACGTGTAAAAATTGCGGATATACCGAAGAAAAGATTATTCCCATGCTTCAGAGAACAACGTACACCGCAACATTCGTTGCTGACGGAAATGTTGTTTCATATGTCGAATTTCTTAAGGATACAACAGAAATTACCGAGCCCGAAGTTCCGCACAAGCACAGATACAGCGGCAAGTGGGAAGACTACACTCTCACAAATTCCGATATAACAATCAATGCCGAATATACACTTATCGACCTTGACGATCTTTCAGGAATTGATTTCAATAAGAATGCTTCATATAATCCCGCAACAGGCGAAGCAACAATCACCCTTTATGCGGAATCCGAAGCAGAAAAGATAATTTCTCAGACAAGCAAGAAGGTTCCTCTCGATATCGTTCTTGTTGTTGACCAATCAGGAAGCATGGCAGAGAAGCTTGGTGGCAGAGTTTCAAAGCAGGAAGCACTTATCACTTCGGCAAATGATTTTGTGAATTCGGTTTATGCCGATGCGTCCGCAAACGGTGTTGACCACAGAATTGCAGTTGTCGGATTCGGTATGGGTAACAAAGCAACCGGATTTGAATATCCCGCATATCTCAACACAGAAATCCTCACAACCGGCGGAAATCCCGTCAATATGAAGGATGCCAAAACATCTGACTATGCATCTGCACTTATGCCCGTTAACGCAAACGGCACAATAAATGCGGATATCATCAATGCAATCAATTCGATTGATGCAAAGGGTGCAACCGCAGCTGACTACGGTCTGTCAATGGCATGTAATGTTTTTGCAAATAATACGGATGCAGACGGCAGACAGAGAATAGTTGTCTTTATGACAGACGGTGAACCCACATACAACAGCGGCTACGAAGTTAACGTCGGCAATGCAGCAGTTCAGCAGGCATATCAGCTCAAGAATACATATGATGCATATGTTTATTCTGTTGGTATTTTTGATGAGAACAAAGCAGGTGAACATCTTGTTAAGTTTATGAATCATGTATCATCAAACTGCAAGAGTGCAAGAAGCGCTCCCGGTAACTTTGATATTGAGAGCGACAAATTTTTTATAACAGTTGATAACACAGATGCTCTCTCATCTGTATTCACTGAAATTGTTGTTGAAAACGTAACAAGAACAACAGATTTTGATAATATCACTCTCATTGATACAGTATCGAAATACTTTACCCTTACTTCACAACAGGAAAAAGCACTTCGTATTTCGGCAATCGAAAAATTCGGAGTCAAAAATTCTGATATTACGATAACAAGAAATGCAGATGGCACAACAACAATAGAAATCAGATCAATTCATCCCGAAGAAATCGGTGATAAGTTTGTTGTTGAACTTGATTTCAAAGTTTCCGCAAACGAAAATGCATCTATTGCAGGCAATTACGCAACCAACACAGAGGATGCGGGAATAATCGTAGGCGATACAGAGCATTATGAATGCATTTTCAGTACTCCTTCAGTCAATATTCCTGCTGACAGAAACACAGTTGTGTTTACTGTTAACGGTGAAGTTTATGCAATCAAATCCGTTGCACCGGGCGGAAGAATAACTGCTCCCGAAACAGATTTCATCGGTGACTATAAGTTCACCGGTTGGAACATTCCTGATGGTGCAGTTGCAAATCAACCAAAAATCGAATTCAACGCAACTCTTGTCAATCAGGATTGCATTGTAATCTGGAATACCGACAGCGGAACCGAAACAGTCACATATGCCCCCGGTGATGTAATTGATGTTCCCGATGTCTCTCCTGATAAAACAGGTATGGCATTCAGAAGATGGAACGGTGAAGTTCCCATAACAATGCCCACAGAAAGCATTGAGTTTACTGCAGTTTACGGTGATCACGAGCATAAGTATACATCCGAGATTATCAAAGCAGTATCCTGTCTCGAAGACGGTGAAACAAAGTACACCTGCTTAATATGTGACGGTTCATATAACGAAACAATAAAGTGTGCAGGTGAACACAGCTGGAAGGCAATCACAGGTCCCGCTGATAAGAACGAACCCTCTCCCGAAACATTCAAGTGCGAAATCTGCGGTGTTTCTGATGATAAAACACTTGAATATATGCTTCTTGAGGATGAAGACGGAAATATTCAGCAAGAATTCAACTATGTTGATGAAAACGGCAACAACTGCCAGCCCGACTGTAAACTGACAATCACCGTTCCTCTTGACGAATACGCAGATGCAGACGGTGTCAACGTATACAGAGTAAATGCTGACGGAACGAAAACACAGTGTGATTCACGCTATGAAGACGGTGTTCTTGAATTTGGCACTGACCATTTCAGCACATATATCTTTGAGCCGATTTATCAGTGTGTGATTCAAGGCAATCATCCCGACAGCAACAGCGACGGTTCATGTGATGTTTGCAGAAAGTGGCTCGGAATAACGGTAACATGGGTTGTTGACGGCAAGGAAACCGAAGTCAAAGCTTTGACTGGTACAGAACTTGTTCAGCCTGAAACACCCGTAAAAGAGGGTTACACATTCATCGGATGGACTCCTGCCGTTCCCGAAACAGCACCTGAATATGATGTGACATACACTGCTGTATTTGAAGTGAATTCATATACAGTAAAGTGGATTGTTGACGGTGTTGAAATGGTTGAAATCTATGAATACGGCAGTGCGATAACCGTTCCCGTTAAACCTGCAAAGGACGGATATTTCTTCGCAGGCTGGACTCCCGCAGTTCCCGAAAAGATACCTGCAAAGGATATGACGTTTACCGCAAAATTTGCGGACTATGATGTAAGCAAAATCAAGGTAACAATTGCAACTCCTCAAACAAGAACGGTTCAGTACAGAGAGTCGATAACTCTTTATGCAAACGCAACTAACCTTCCCGAAGGTGCGAAGATTAAGTGGAGCGCAGATAATAATTGCGTTACAATCAAGTCATCAAATGGCGGAAAGACTTGCACGGTTACTTCAAAATCAAACGGAAACGTTGTTATTACAGCTTATATTGCTGATGCAAACGGAGATGTTATTACAAATGAAAAGGGTGTCCGTATTTCTGATAGTGAAGGCATAACATCTGAAGTGACATTCTGGTCAATGATTGTTTATGCATTCAAGCAGATGTTCTCGGGTAACCCGTTCCTTAAATTTATTTTTAAGGATTTGTTCAATTAACAATCAATTATTTAGTGACTATAAAAGTGACTAATTATTAACTGAACAAAACAAGCTAAAAAGCCTTCAAACACAGGACTATCAACGCTCCTGTGTTTGAAGGCGATGTTATTTATTGTTGTTATTTCAATTCGGGACCAAGAGACCGATGAATCGTTGAAAATCTCAGGGTTTCAGCGATTTTCTTTTTTGTTGAAAAGGGATTGCTGATGTTAAAATTGTTGAGTTAATTAATAATTTTTTAAATGTTTAAAATTACTTATAATATTTTATAACTGTTGAAATAAGCAAGAAATAATGATATACTTAAAAATGGAATAATATAACATCCGGAGGGATTTGTTATGAAGAAAACATTTAAGAAAGCGATATCGGTTTTGCTCATTGCGGTGATGGTGTTGTGTTCTGCACCACTTGCGGGATTCGTGGGTATTGAATTGCCTGAATTCAATCTTTTCAACACCAAAGCAGAAGCTGCAACAAGTGGCACCTGCGGTGAAAGCATAATCTGGACATTTGATGAAGCAACAGGCGAACTTGTCATCAGCGGTGAGGGATATATGTATGATTTTGAATCATTGTCCGAAACACCCTGGTGTGAATACGCAGAATCAATTAAATCAGTTGAGATTTCTGATGGTGTAACATTAATAGGAGGTTTTGCATTCTCTTCTTGCACTTCTCTTACAAGTGTAACTATTCCCGAAAGTGTATTTTTTATAGGCCCTTATGCATTTGATTCTTGTAGCGGACTTACAAGTGTAAATATTCCCAGCGGTGTAACTGAAATAGGAGCGGCTGCGTTCTATTTTTGCAAAGGACTCAAAAATGTAACGCTTCCGGACAGCCTGACACATATAGGTGCTTATGCATTCAAAGGTTGCGACAGCCTTACAAACATAACAATCCCTGACAGCGTAATAAGCATAGGCGATGAAGCGTTTTATTCTTGTGACAGTCTTACAAGCATTACAATTCCCGGTAGTGTAACTTATATAGAAGATTTTACGTTTGCTTATTGCGTAAATCTTACCGACATAACAATCGGCAACGGCGTAACGGAAATCGGAAAAGCTTTTTCTGGATGTGAAAAGCTTACAAGCATAACAATTCCATATAGCGTTGAAATTATAGTTG
Source organism: Acutalibacteraceae bacterium (assembly GCA_045576955.1). Taxonomy (GTDB): domain Bacteria; phylum Bacillota; class Clostridia; order Oscillospirales; family Acutalibacteraceae; genus CAG-177. The sequence continues at coordinate 11,196 of JAZNHM010000220.1, forward strand.
ATCATGCTTTTGGCGGTTGCACAAGTCTGACCGATGTTTATTTTACAGGCAAGGAATCAGAATGGGAACAAATAACCATTGAGAGTTATAACGATAACCTTTTAAATGCAACAATTCATTTTAATGAAAATCCCAGAATTCTTACCGGTACTTGCGGTGATAATCTTATATGGACATTTGATGAAGCAACAGGTATTCTCACCATTATCGGTGAGGGCAAAATAGAAAACTGGGTTTTTAAATATGCTTCTTATGTTACTGAGCTTATAGTTTCTGACGGTGTGACAGGTATAGGGGCTGGGGTGTTTTCTGCCTTTGATTCCCTTACAAGTGTGACAATTCCTGACAGTGTAAACTATATAGGCGATGGTGCCTTCTCATGGTGCTATTCGCTTGAAGAAATATCACTTCCGGCTAAAATTGAATATCTTGGAGCGAATGCATTTGAATATTGCGACTTGCTTTCGGAAGTAACTGTTCCTGACGGAGTAATTGAATTAGTGGAAACATTCGTCGGCTGTTACTCTCTTTCAAAAGTAACACTTCCTGCCAGCGTAACTCTTATTAATGGCGCTTTTGAGTGGGGCACAATTTTGCCCGATATATATTTTCAGGGCTCACGCACACAATGGAACAGTATTGAGATACATGATGACTTGTCTAATTCGAACATCTACTATGCATTTAGTCAGGTTACTTGGAATGTAGATGCAGAAACTATTGTTGATCTTTATGAGCCAGGGTCAATAATAACCGTTCCCGAAAACCCTGTAAAAGAGGGCTGTATTTTTGTTGGTTGGGATGCGGAAATACCTGAAACAGCTCCTGATTATGATCTTGTGTTCAATGCCGGATTCACTCCGAATTCCTACACGGTAACCTGGATAGTTGACGGTGAAGAAACAGTCGTAAATTATAAAAACGGAGATAAACTTATTGTTCCCGAAACGCCGACGAAAGAAGGCTGGACTTTTGCGGGCTGGGGTGCGGAAATCCCCGATGTTATGCCTAAAGAAGATTTGACATTCACCGCACAGTGGTTAATTAATAAGCACACAGTTACCTGGATGTTTGACGGTGAAGAAACCGTTGTTGAATACAACTACGGTGATGAAATTGTTCCTCTCGAAATACCGACAAAAGATGAATATACGTTTGTCGGCTGGACTCCCGAAGTGCCTGCAACAATGCCCGACTGTGACCTTGAATTTGTTGCAGTATGGAAAATGAAATTAAACACCGGTACCTGCGGCGATAATCTCACCTGGACTCTCGATAAAGAAACCGGCGAGCTTATCATCAGCGGTACGGGAAAAATGAATGATTTCCAATATTCATATAGTGCACCGTGGTATAATTCAAGAACATATGTAAAAACTGTTGAGATTGCGGATGGTGTAACAAAAATAGGCAACAATGCGTTTGCATATTGTAACAACCTCACGGACATAACAGTCCCTGAAAGTGTTGCGGCAATAGGAAGTAACGCATTCTATAATTGCTACAAACTCACAGGTATAGAAATTCCTGAAAGCGTAACAGTAATAGACAGAAATACATTCTACGGTTGCGAGGCTTTCACAAGTGTATCAATTCCCGACAGCGTTACAACAATAGGTGAAAGTGCATTTTACAGATGCTCTGACTTAACAAGTATATCAATCCCCGATAATGTAACGGTAATAGGTAAAAATGCGTTTGCGGGCTGCACAAATCTCGCGCAAATTAATGTAAGCGCCGATAATACTGCATATTCATCTGTTGACGGTGTTCTTTTCAAAAAAAACGAAACCGTTCTCATATGCTATCCCGAGAACAAAGCGGGTGCATCCTATACCGTTCCGGAGAGCGTAACAACTATTGGAGAAGGAGCGTTTTACAGCTGTAACAACCTTTCCGATCTGACAGTTTTTGAGAGCTTGAAAAAAATAGAAAAAAATGCTTTTGAGAATCACTACAAACTTTCCTCTGTTTATTATATCACTGATGATAACACTTATATTGGCGGTATGGAGGAATGGGTAAAAATCGGTTTTCTCGGCGATAATTCCAATCCTTTATCTGTTGCTGAAAATCTCTATATGAACAATGTTTTGTTGGACGGTGAGGTTGAATTTCCTGACAGTATAACAGCTATAGGCGATTATGCTTTTTATGATTGTGACGGTATAACAAGTATAATCATTCCTGACAGCGTTACTGATATAGGAGATTATGCATTCTACGGTTGTTCTGAACTTGCCGAAATTACTCTTCCCGATAAAAAACTTAAAATAGGCAGGGATGCGTTCCATAACACTTCATTTAGTTCCGATGAGGGGAACAGTGACGGTAATGCTGTTTATATCGGCAAGCATCTTGTTTGCATCAGCCTTGATTCCGTAAGTGGATTTACGGTGAAGGATGGAACAATCTCAATCGCATCCTCCACGGTCAGAAACAAAAATCCTGATTCCGTAACGCTTCCTTCAACCGTTGAATATATAGGTGAAGACGGCCTTGGCAGCAATAGTTATCTTAAGGCAATTTATTTCAACGGCACCCGCAGTCAGTGGTCGGATGTTGAGTGTGCAACGGAATACTCTGCAAGTGTCTTTTTCGGTTACAGCGAAGAGAAAGAAGAGGACGGTTTTTCGTATTATATAAACGATGAAGGCAACGCTGTTATCACGGGATACAGCACATCTGCAACGGGCGTGCTTGAAATTCCCGATACCCTCGGAGGTGCCTCTGTCACCGAAATCGCAGACAACGCCTTCCGTGACTGTGACTACACCGAGATTATAATTTCCGATTCCGTTACTGTTATCGGTGAAAAAGCATTTATGAATTGTAACAGCCTTCAGAATATAACTCTCCCGTCTTCGCTTGAGTATATAGGCAAAAAAGCATTCGAACAATGCAAAAGTCTTCTGCAGATAAGCCTCCCATCTTCACTCAAATATATCGGAGAAGAAGCTTTCTATAATTGCTATAATCTCAACTATCTGTATTTTGAGGGTGACCTTGAGGCATGGTGCGGAATTACATTTGACGGAAAATATTCCAATCCCATGCAATACTGCGACTATTCTCCTTATATAAACGGAGAACAGCTTGTCGGTGACATAGTGATTCCCGACACTGTAACAGCCATAGGTGATTACACATTTTGCTCTTTTGCTAAATTTAATATTGACAGTATTACAATCCCCGACAGCGTAACTTTTATAGGCGACTATGCTTTCTATGATTGCGAAATCACAAGTATATCAATTCCTGACAGCGTAAAAACAATAGGAAATTATGCTTTTGGTTCTTGCGATAAACTCGAAAGCATCAGCATCGGAAAAGGTCTTGAATCCATAGGAACAGACGTTTTTAATAAATGCAGTTGTTTGACTGCAATTGATGTTTCGGAAGAAAACCCGAATTTCATAAGTGATGACGGTGTGATGTTCACAAAGGATAAAAAAGTTCTTCTTTTCTATCCGTACTTAAAGTCAGCAGAAACTTTTGAAATTCCTGCTGAAACGGAAAAAGTATCCTTTGCTGAATTAACCTGCGCAAAATATCTTAAAAATATAACGGTTAATGAAGAAAATACGGAATTTACAAGTGTTGACGGTGTGATTTTCAGCAAGGACAAAACGGTTATTTACTGTTATCCGTATGCTAAAACTATCAAGGCCTATGTCATTCCTTATACGGTAAAAACAATTGCAAAAGATGCGTTTTATATCCATAGCAACGGAATTCGTCAGCTTTTTGTTCCGAAAACGGTAACCTGTATTGACAAAGAAGCTTTATATTTTAACAGCTATTTATCACGAACTTTTTTTGGCGGTACTCAAGCTGAATGGAAAGCTCTGCTGCAAAATAATTATTCCAACAGATCAGTTTTCGGTACGGTTTACTTTGATGCAGATTCACTGGTGGATGATGCGGGTCTGATTTATTCTCTCAATGAAAATTCAGAGGCGTCAGTTATAGGTTATAAAACCGAACCCGAAGGAACTGTTGTTATCCCTTCTCAAATAAACGGATATCCTGTTGTTTCCATAGGCTCATCGGTGTTTGAAAACTGCAAAAACATAACAGAAGTGATAATTTCCGACGGAATTAAAAAAATAGGCTATAGAGCATTCTATTATTGCAGTGCTCTTGAAACTGTTGTAATCTCCGATAGCGTAACTACCATAGACGGAAGTGCATTCAGTAATTGTAATAATATCAAAAATCTTACACTCGGCAAGGGCGTAACATACATAAGCAGCGGTACGTTTTACTGTTACAACCTTGAGAATCTTTACTATACAGGCAGTCTTGCTGACTGGTTTGATATAGATAACGACTCAAATCCGATTCGTTATGCTGATAACTTCTATATCAACGGTGTTTTGCTTGAAGGAGAACTCGTGATTCCCGATTCAGTATCAGAAATACCCGATTCTGTTTTTGGGGGCTATGGTAAAATTACAAGTTTAATAATTCCTGACAGCGTAACAGAAATTGGTAAAAGTTCGTTTGAATCTTGCGGCGGTCTCGAAAGTGTTACAATCGGCAGCGGCATAACAGCAATAAGTGAAAGAGCTTTTTATGGCTGCGGTGCGTTGACAAGAATTGATATACCGGATAATGTAATAAATATAGGATACGAGTCGTTTGCAAGTTGCACTTCTCTCGAAAGTGTTACAATCGGCAGCGGTGTAACAACAATGCAAAACAGAGCATTTTATAATTGTGATGCATTGAAAAGCATAGTTGTTCCCGACAATGTGGTTAACCTGGGCGAAAGCACCTTTGCATATAGCGATTCTCTCGAAAGTGTTACAATCGGCAGCGGTGTTACGGAAATTTATTCAAATACGTTTATCGGTTGCTATTCTCTCAAATCCTATGAGATTTCGGAGGATAATCCGAATTATTCAAACGACGAATGCGGAGTTCTTTTTAACAAGGATAAAACACATCTTCTTGCATATCCATACGGCAGAACTGAAGAAAGCTATGAAATTCCCGCAAGTGTAACCGAAGTTATACCCTATGCTTTGCAGTACAGCGAAAACCTCAAAGCGATAACCGTAAACGAAGGTAACGAGTATTATGCGAGCATCGACGGTGTGCTTTTCTCAAAGGATTTAACAACGCTTGTCTGTCTGTCAAAGGGTTCTGTGGATAATATTTATGTAATTCCCGATGGCGTAACCACTGTTTTGACCGGTGCGATTATCTCTTATGATATTGTGCGTTATCTTTCAATTCCCGAAACGGTGACAATGCTTGGGGAGAGCGCAATTTCCGGCAACAATTCCTTAAGCTGTATTTTCTTCGGCGGCACACAAGAAGAATGGGAGATTCTTAAGGCCCAAAACGGTAATAGTTTCTATGCCAAAGTCTATTATAATTCTTCGGCAGGAAAAGATTATTCCGGCGGATTTACGTATTATATTGATGAAAACCTCAATGCAACAGTTATCTCGGCGGATAAAACCGTAACAGGCGATGTTGTAATTCCCGATAAGCTTGGCGGTTGCCCCGTGGTTTCGATTGGTGACGATGTATTCGAAATGAATGAGGCTCTCACGAGTTTAACTCTGCCGGATACAATAACGTCAATCGGAAATAACGCATTTAGTTACTGTATCAACCTTAAAAGCATTAATCTTCCCTCTTCCCTTGAAACAATCGGCGATGAAGCTTTTTATTGTTGCGTAAAGCTTGAAACGGTTGTGATTCCCGCAAGCGTAACTGATATTGATATCAACGCCTATTTTGATTGTATTAATATCAAAAAATTTATTGTTGAAGATGGAAATGAGCATTTTTGGGCAGATGAAAACGGCGTACTTTATAATGCAGACAAAACATTTCTCATTCAATATCCGCTCAATTCTCCTGCAACCGATTATGTTATTCCTGATACGGTATCATTTGTGAATATGAACGGATTCGTTGATGCCCGTAACCTGAAAACTCTCACAATCCCTGCAAATGCAGTCGATATGGAGGTTGGCGATCACGTTTATCTCGGAATGAATTTCGAAAAATTCATCGTTGACGAAAACAATTCCGTTTATTCAAGTGATGAGCAGGGTGCGCTTTATTTGGGCGACAAAGAATCGCTTCTCTGTGTTCCTCCTGCAATTCAGAACAAGAATTTCGTTGTTCCTGATACAGTCACCGATATTTCTCAAACAGCGTTTATTTTCTGCAGCGATATGACGATAACATTACCCGACGGGCTTTCAAAAAGCACGAGCTGGACTCCATTCGGCTCTGCAAAGGAATATATCGTCAGCGAGAATAATCCTTATTTTTCTGCTCACAAGGGTGCACTCTATAATAAGGATAAAACCGTTCTTATTAAATATCCTACAGACAGCGATGCAGATATTTATGTTGCACCGGCATCACTCAAAGAATCATCTTCATATGCTTTTATCAATGCTGATGTTCAGGCTCTGTATTTGTATATCGGTCTGTTCTTTATGGAAGAATTCAACTCTGACAGCCTGGTCAGTTTAGCTGATAATCTCACTGTTCATGCTTCCGTTCCGCTTATAGCACACGGAGTGAAGCAAATCTGCGTTACTGATGCCGATGAGGAGTATCTTAAGTCTGCGAATGAGGAGCTTACTGATTATCTCGAAATTGTCAGAGAAACATATGATAGGTGGAATAACATTTATATCAACGGTGGGCTTGATTATTTTCATTCCAAGATTTTCTATACAGAAATTACAAAGCTTTGCGAAAAGCTTCTTACAACTCCGGACCATGTAACTGTTTGCGGCGGTGAGCATTCCGATGTTCACACCCACAACTGGATCGAAACGGTTGTGGAAGAAACCTGCAACGTTGACGGCAGCATAACCGTTGTTTGCACAGTCTGTGATGAAACTGTCGTAACTGTTATTCCTGCCGGCCATAAGCCGGGTGAATGGGTAACGGTAACCGAACCTACGGTCAGGGCTGAAGGCAAGAGGGAGAAATACTGTACGGTATGTGAGGAAATACTTGAGGAAGAAACAATACCCAAGCTTGATATTCCGGCAACGGGTATCAATCTTAAAGAAACAGAAGCGGAAATCTTGAACTACACTTCCTGCCGGCTTAATGCTGCAACCGTTCCTGCTGAATGTAATAACACCAACATTCTTTGGAGTTCAAATAACGAAAGCGTTGCAACGGTTGATGAAAACGGCGTCGTAACTGCAGTTTCTGTCGGAACTGCTATCATAACGGCAACAACCGAAGACGGTGGATTCAGTGCGGAATGTGTTGTTACGGTAACTCCTGCGGATTTCAATGTAACGCTTAATGTTGACGGAATTCAAAGTGTTGTTACCGTAAAAGAGGGTGCCGTGATTTCGGTTGACAATCCTGTTAAAGAAGGATATACCTTCGTTGGATGGACTCCTGTGATGCCAAAGATAATGCCTTCTGAAGATCTTGAATTCACCGCTGTCTTTGAAATCAGCAGCTATACTGTTGAATGGAATATTGACGGTTTGGTTATGAGTGAAACTTATAAATTCGGTGACCCGATTGACAAAACAAAAGCTTTCAGCAAAAAAGGATATACCTTTGTTGGCTGGTCACCCGAAATCCCGGACACAATGCCTGCTCAGAACCTCGAATTCACTGCGGTTTTTGAAGCAAATTTTTATGATGCTGTATTTAACACAAACGGTGGTACATTCCCTGATGACGATTCAATCAAGCGAGTTCCAACAGCGTATAACAGCGCAATAGCTGTTCCTCAGAGCCCTGAACGAAAAGGATATGAATTTGCAGGTTGGGCATATAACGGTAAAAATATCGGCACAAATCTTGGAATTATGGATAGTGTTGAAGGTAAAACTTTTGAGGCAATCTGGGCTTCAAATAACACTACATTATATAAGATTGAAACCTATACAATGAACACACTTGGTGAGTATGAAGTTTCATCGATAGTTCTGAATGCAACTGCCTTTGAAGAGATTACGGTAAATCCCGTTGCAAGCGAAGGTTTTGAAGTCAACACTGAAAAAAGTGTACTTAATGGTATTGTTTCTCCTGAAGAAATGCTTGTTCTTAAAGTTTATTTGGACAGAAAACAGTATTCATTCACAACTGTAATAAACAGTATAAAATCATCTGTTTTATACTATTACGGTTCAATTATTACCGAACCTGCAACACCTGTAAAAGACGGCTATATGTTTATCGGTTGGGATGCAGAAATACCTGCAACAATGCCCGCAAACGATGTAACGGTAACCGCAAAATTCAAGACTGCTCCGCAAGACACAACAACACCGAGAATTGTTATGGTAACTCCTGAAACCAGAACAATTTATTACGGTGAATCAATTACCCTTCAGGTCAGAACATACAACCTTCCCGAGGGTGCAAGAGTGAAGTGGGAAGTAAGCGGTGACGGTGTATCAATCAAACCTTCCGCAAGCGGTAAAACCTGTAAGGTGATCTCAACGTCAAACGGAAATGTTGTTATAAGAGCATACATTATTGATTCAAACGGCAATACAATTGCAGGTAAAGATGGAAAGCCGATTTATGATTATGAATATCTGTATTCAGAAGCGAATTTCTGGCAGATAATTGTTAATTTCTTCAGACAGTTGTTTAATAAAAATGCTTCTGCTTCACAAGTATTCAGATATTTGTTTTAATGTTTTAAAATGATGATTATATAATAATCATAGTTTTATAAGTGACTACAAAAGTGACTATTTC